>JBBRGY010000063.1:0-11365 GCA_038223495.1 Burkholderiales bacterium
AGCGTGACGCCCCCAACCGGGGCAACGACATCTCGCACCGCACCGCTGGTATCACGCACCACGGCGGGCAACTGGAAATATGCCGTTACCTCGCCGCAATCGTGTAGCGAAGTCGGTCGTTTTGTGCTCGACGGTATTGACGGTCTCGACAACACGACGACGGGCGAAGTGGCAATGCCGACTTCTGGCACGCGAACTGTCACATTGCGCGCGCATCGGGAATGGGCACCGTTCAGGCAGGTCGTCCCCGGCTGCGCAGCCACCATTACGCTGAGCGACACGAGCGCCTATGTGCGCCACGGGGCTGCGTTAACCGCGACGCTAAATCCGCTGGTCGCAACGACGTTTACGGGCTGGAGCGGTACGGTTTCTGGCACTGGTAACACTACAAACACGACGGTCGGCGACCTGCTGCCCGAATTCGTCGCCACGTTCAACAGCGTTGCCACGCCGCTCACGCTGACCAGCATCACGCCGCCGAACTTCGGTGACGACGCGGCCAGCGCAACGCTAACACTGGTCGGCGCCGGCTTCACGGCGGACACGCGGGTGTCGATCAATCGTGTCCTGATCACGCCACAGTTTGTCGATGGCAACACCTTGCGCATGGTGCTGACGCGCGCGCAATTGCCATTCGTTGGTCGCTTGCCGGTCTATGTGTACAACACGCTCGCGCCGGGTTGCCCCGTCAATAGCAATGCGGTCGCGCTTGACGTGTTGCCCGCCGGACAGAAGGTCAGCATGACGCTCACAGAGTTTTACAACGCGTCGCTCGACTACTACTTCCTCACCGGTCGCGACGGCGACAAGGCAGCGATCGACAAAGCTGCGGGCTGGGTGCGCACCGGCAATGAAATTCGCGTGTTCGCCCGCCCCAATTTGAAGACGCTGCCGCTTGAGCGGCACTTCTTCGCTAACGTCGCGCGAGGTGGCACACGTGGCTCTCACTTTTTCACCGTGTTGCCGGATGAACAATCGCTACTCAGTAGCCTGAATCCCACCAACGCCACGATTGATGCCAAGCCATTCCTCGAAGGCGTCGAGGGGTATGCAATCCCAAAAACGGCTGCGGGTACTTGCCCCGCCAGTACCGTCCCGATTTATCGCGCGTTTAAAGGCCTACCTCGCTACGTCGATGACGGCAATCATCGTTTCAGCGTGAGCCTGGCACAGCATCAGAAGATGGTGAACGACCTCGGTTGGGGTGACGAAGGCGTGGTGTTTTGCGCGCTGCAGTAGCGCCGTTTTTACAGCGCTTAGCGCTTGTTTATTGCTTAGCGCTTCCCGCCAAAGATCGACCCCAACACACCACGAATCACGCGGCGGCCGACTTCTGAGCCGACCGCGCGGGCGGCTGATTTCATCGCGGCTTCACCTACGGTCTGGCGGCTGTGGGGTGTGTTCTTGCTCTCCATCACGTCGCCAATCATGCCGCCGATTTTGCTGAAGAAACCGGGCTCGTCTTTCGCTGCAGGGGTGGCGGCGGGCGCGGTTGAAGCTGCGGCTTTATCAGCTGTTTCCATCCGCGCTTCAACGCGGCCGGTGAGTTTTTCGTAGGCGCTTTCACGGTCAACCGTCGTGTCGTAAATGCCTGCGACCAATGAGGTTTTGATGAGCACGGCACGCTCGGCGGGGGTGATCGGGCCGATACGAGATGACGGCGGAATTACCCAGCAGCGCTCGACAGGATTCGGCCGTCCTTTTTCATCGAGAAAAGAGATGAGCGCCTCACCCGTCGCAAGCTCGGTGATTGCCTGTTCGGTATTGATTTTTGGATTTGGGCGAAACGTCGACGCTGCCGTGCGCACTGCCTCCGCGTCGCGCGGCGTGTAGGCTCGCAGCGCATGCTGAATGCGATTGCCGAGTTGGCCGAGCACAATATCCGGTATATCGAGTGGATTCTGGGTGACGAAATAAACGCCCACGCCCTTCGAGCGAACTAGGCGCACCACTTGCTCAATGCGCGAACGCAGCTCCGGCGGCGCTTCGTTGAACAGCAGGTGCGCTTCATCAAAAAAGAACACCAACTTCGGTTGCTCCGGATCGCCCACCTCTGGCAGCGATTCAAACAATTCAGAGAGCAACCACAGCAAAAACGTCGCGTAAATACGCGGATTGTTCAGCAGCTTGTCAGCCGCCAAAATGTTGATAACGCCTTTGCCATCGACCGTCTGCATGAGGTCTTCAAGATTTAACGCTGGCTCGCCAAAAAACTTTTCGCCACCCTGCGATTCCAGCGTGAGTATTCCGCGTTGAATGGCACCGATACTGGCGCCAGAAATGTTGCCGTAAGCGAGCTGATATTCCTTGGCGTTCTCGCCTGCGTGAACCAGCATCGCGCGCAAATCTTTCAAGTCGAGCAGCAACAAACCCTTGTCGTCCGCAATCTTGAATGCGGCAGTCAGTACGCCGCTTTGGGTGTCGTTCAAATTCAAAATGCGCGACAACAACAGCGGGCCCATCTCGGCAATCGTCGCCCGAAGCGGATGCCCCTGTTCGCCAAATACATCCCAGCAGGTGACCGGAAATTGCTCGTTCGCAAATCCCGTTAGCTTCAGCATCGCAACGCGATCGGTGACGCGTTGATTGCCGCCGCCGTTCTGTGAAAGGCCGGTCAGATCACCCTTCACGTCGGCCATAAAGACTGGAACGCCGATGCGCGAAAACCCTTCCGCCAGCACTTGCAGACTTACCGTTTTCCCTGTGCCCGTCGCGCCGGTAATCAGGCCATGACGATTCGCCAATTTGGGTAGCAGGAAGACATCGGTATTGGTGTCGGTCGTTTTTCCGACGAGATAGGGCTGGGCCATGAGTTTTTGGGTCTTTCAGGATAGTTTGAATTTTCGCAACTGTAGCGGTTTTCCCCGGCAATGCGATGTCTGATAATGCGGCCTGACGATATTTCAACTTCAGAGGTTACCGATGGACATTTCCGGAAAAGTAGTGATCATCACCGGAGGCGCGTCCGGTTTGGGCGCCGCGACCGCTCGCGCAGCGGCTGCGAAGGGTGCAAAGGTTGTTTTGGCGGACATCCGCGATGGCGAGGCTTTGGCAAAAGAGTTGGGTGGCATTTTTGTCAAATGTGACGTGACGAGCGAGGAAGACGCCAAAGCAGTCGTTAGCGCGGCGACTGCGCTGGGTGAATTGCGCGGATTGGTGAACTGCGCGGGCGTGGCCACAGGCGAAAAGGTGGTGGGTCGCGAAGGCGCGAGCGGTCTCGCAAAATTTACGAAGACAGTGCAAATCAATTTGATCGGAACCTATAACCTGATCAATCAGGTGGCCGCTGCAATGCAGGGGCTGCCCGCGATGGAGGATGGCGAGCGCGGCGTGATGATCAACACTGCAAGCGTGGCTGCGTTTGACGGCCAGATTGGCCAAGCCGCGTATGGTGCGTCGAAAGCGGGCGTGGTTGGCATGACGCTGCCGATTGCGCGCGAGTTGGCACGCTACGGCATTCGTGTGATGACGATTGCACCGGGGATTTTTGAGACACCCATGATGGACGGCTTGCCGCCCGAAGTTCAGGCGAGCCTCGGACAAATGGTGCCGTTCCCCCCGCGTCTCGGTCGTCCGCCGGAATACGCGTCGCTGGCGATGCATGTTTTTGAGAACGTGATGTTGAATGGCGAAGTGATTCGACTCGACGGCGCGATCCGTATGGCGCCGAAATAGCGGGCAACCTTGAAGCTTCAGCAACTACTGTTTTCACAAGGCTTTGGTACGCGGCGTGAATGCACTGAACTCATCGCGCGCGGTGCGGTTTCTATCAACGGCGAAATTGTGCGCAAGGCTGATGCCGAATTCGCTACGACCGATTTGCGGTTCAGCGTCGATGGTGAGGTGTGGCGTTTCGTTGAGCGTGCGTATTTGATGCTTAACAAACCTACGGGTTATGAGTGTTCACAAGCGCCTAAACATTGGCCCAGCGTTTATTCGCTGTTGCCTGCGCCGCTCACGACGCGGCCCACCAAATCATCGGTGAACGGCGTTCAGGCGGTTGGTCGGCTCGATCAGGACACGACGGGCCTGTTGCTACTCTCTGACGACGGGCAATTTATTCATCGTATGGCGTCGCCGAAACATCACGTTCCGAAGATGTACGTGGTGACGACAAAGCACCCGGTAGATGACGCTGCGATTGCCGCTTTACTCACCGGCGTGGTGCTTAACGATGATCCCGAAGCAGTGGCCGCCGTTGCCTGCGAGCGCGTGAGTGAAACGCAAATTCATTTGACACTCACTGAGGGCAAATATCATCAGGTCAAACGCATGCTCGCGGCAGTCGGCAATCGCGTGGAAACGCTGCACCGCGCGCAGATTGGCGGACTGAAACTGGATGCTGATTTAGCGGAAGGTAAGTGGCGCTGGTTGACTGCGGACGATCTCGCGCAGATCAAAGCTTAAGCACTGACCGCGCGCTACACGTACACCCGCGAAACCAGTTCCGCGATACAGGCGGGTTTCGCCAGTCCGTCCAGCTCCAGCGTGCATTCCCACGCCATCTGTACGCCGCCCTTGATCTGCTCAACCGATGCGAGCTTAAAACGCGCACGAATCCGCGAATTGACCTTCACGGGCGCCATAAATCGTACGCGGTTCGTGCCGTAGTTCACGCCCATTTTCATGCCGGTGAATTCGATACATTCGCCTTTCAAATAAGGCACGAGCGACAGCGTCAAAAATCCGTGCGCGATGGTCGTGCCGAACGGCGACTCTTTCGCCGCGCGCTCGGGATCAACGTGAATCCACTGGTGATCGCCCGTCGCCTCGGCGAACAGGTTGATGCGCTCCTGCGTGATGGTGACCCAGTCCGACACGGCCACTTCAAGACCGAGCCAGGTGGGGAGGGCGGAAATGGCAATGCTCGTTTTCATGGCAGATAGTTTAATTCGCTTGATTCACGATGGAATAATTTAAACAGCTTTTCGTTAAAAGCGCTATTGCACAAGGGCTAGATTAATATATTGCAAATAGTCGACTATTGAAATAAATAACGTTTAGCCCCGGTGTAGGCGTATTTTCAACTAAAAGCCATATCGAATTATTCGGCAAAAAAGCGCCGTAAAACCGCGTTGACTTCATCCGCGCATTCCCGCGCCACCCAATGCCCCGCGCCTTCGATTTTGTGGATGCGCAGATCGGGCACAAACGCCTCGATACCGTCCAGCAAAACGGGCCGCAGCGCCCGGTCGCCCGTTCCCCAGATAATTTGCGTAGGCACCGTCACCTTGAAGTGTTCCGGTTTCAGCGCTGCTGCCAAGGTAAGGGACCTTCCCGGCGTTTCTGGCGTGTCGGGATAGAGAGGTGACACACGGTAGTAGTTGCAGCCGCCCGTCAGCCCGCGCTGCCAGTTGGCGCGGTATTCGGCCCGCTCGTCCTCGGGCATCGGGTCGAGCATCGCGAACAACCGCTTGAAATCATCCGCAGCAAGCGCTGGCTCGCAGCCGGGATTGCGCAACCAGTTCATGTACTGGCTCGCCGCTGCCTGCTCGGGGTCTCTCGCCAGTGCCTTCGCAAAGGTCATCGTGTGCGGCGAATTGAGCACGGCGAACCTTTTCATCAGTTCCGGATGCTGCGCCGCGAGTCCCCACGCTACCGCACCGCCCCAGTCGTGCGCGATTACGGCGTGTAGCGGCGACCCTAACGTCTCAATCACCGCTCGCAAATCATGGATCAAAAGCTTTGCCTTGTACGCCTCAACCTCAGCCGGCTGTGACGACAAATTGAATCCACGCATATCAATCGCCACGCAGCGATAGTCGCGCGAAAACTCGGCCAACTGTCGCCGCCACGTAAACCAGAATTCCGGAAATCCATGCACGAAAAGGAGCGTTGGCGCGCCGATTGGCCCGCACACCTTGGCGTGCAAGCGAATGCCGGGCGCGGTGTCGAAGTATTGAGATTCAAGTTCCATCGCAGGAAATGTAGTGTTTTTTGCCGAGATCCGCCGCCATTCACGAAACTGCGCTGCAGTTGGCGACGCCGCAAACCCGTCTGTCGCACGCCGCTACACAAGCGTTCGCGGATCAGCAGAATTCGCTTCACTGCACTGTTGCAGAACCTCTCGGGGAACCAAAATCATGAATCCGCTTCGCTTTGTCACTCGCCCAGTCTCCACGCTCACCCGCGCGGTCACTGCGCCGCTGAACTTTATCTTCGTCGTCGGACTGTGCCTCTTCATCAACTGGATGGTGTCGCCCGGCAATTGGTGGGTGAAATGGGTGGCGTTTGGGATGGGTATTAACGTGATCGTGGCTTGGGCGCGCGTCGCTAAATTGCTGTTCGTGGTCGGTGTGCTTGCAGCCGTTGGTTACTTCATCTACAAACGCTACGGCGCCGAAGCCAAAGCGAAATACGACGCATGGCGCAAGGACGGCGAGCCAAAGCAGCCTGCCGAGGCCGTGCAGTTCATGATCGAGTCGCAAGCGACGCCGAAGGCCGCGCAGCGTTCGGTGTTTTGATTCGCGGATAGAGGAAAATAGGGTTTCTACTAATCCTCAAAGACCTGACTATGAAGCTTTATTACAGCAACGGTGCCTGTTCCATGGCCCCCCACATCGTCCTGCGCGAATCCGGCCTGCCGTTTGAGTTGGTGCGCGCCAACACCAAAACGCATCAGCTCGACGACGGCACGGACTTCTATACGATCAACGACAAAGGCTCGGTGCCCGTGCTCGAACTCGACAACGGCGAGCGTCTGACCGAAGGTCCCGCTATCGTTCAATACATTGCCGATCAAGTGCCCGCCATGAACCTGGCTCCGGCGAATGGCACGATGGCGCGCTACCGCCTGCAAGAGTGGCTGAACTTCATCACCAGCGAGCTGCACAAAAGCTACGGACCGCTGTTCCGTCCGAACACGCCAGAAGACTTCAAAGTCATTACAAAAGAAAGCCTAACCACGAAGTACGCGCTCGTCGATAAATGGCTGGCGGGAAAAAACTACACGATGGGCGATGCGTTTAGCGTGGCCGATGCGTATTTATTTACGGTGACGAGTTGGGCCGGTTACGTCGGCCTCGATCTTTCGCAGTTCAAGAACGTCGCCGCGTTTATGGCGCGCATGGCTGCACGCCCGTCGGTGCAGGAAACCCTGGTGGCCGAAGGCCTCGTCAAAAAGGCGGCGTAGCTCGTCGCTTGAAACGGAGGGCGGGCCGCGTTCGCCCCGCTCAAGCTGCACATGACTGGTGAAGCTGAGGCCTTCGGGCCGCCAGCGAGTGCGGCGAACCCCGGTTCCGCTGCGGTTCGCCACACGACGATCCAGACATACGACGTGTAACATCCGCCTATCCAAAGGAGGATTTATGCGTTTACTCATTCAATCCATTGCAACGGTTGCCGCGACGGCGCTGTCACTGGGACCCGTTTCGGCCCAAACCTTTACCGGCAAAACCATTCGCATCATCGTGCCCTACGCGCCGGGTGGTACGTCCGACATCCTCGCACGCGCGCTGTCGAACAAAGTGGGTGAGTCGCTCGGCGCGACTGTCGTCGTTGACAATAAGCCGGGTGCCAATGGCGTGCTCGGTAGCGACCTCGTTGCCAAATCCGCGGCCGACGGAACGACGCTGCTCCTAACCGACATCGGCGGTATCACGAGCGCGCCTGCGTTGGGTGCAAAACTGCCGTTTGACGCGGCAAAAGACTTCGCGCCTGTCACCATGATCGCGTACTCGCCTCATCTCGCCGTTGTCAATCCTGCGTTGCCTGCAAAGACGCTGGCGGAACTCGTCACCGCGTCTAAAGCAAAGTCGGGCGGCTTCAGCGCCGCAACCGTCGGTGCTGGCAGCGCGCCGCATCTCGCAGGCGCGCTCTTCGCCAAACGCGCTGGCGTCGAATGGGTGTTCGTACCGTACAAGGGCGGTGCACAGGCACTCACCGACGTGGTCGCTGGCCATACTCAAGTGATGTTTAATGGCATGCTCGCAACATTGCCAATGGTCAAAAGCAATCAGCTGCGCGTGCTCGCCGTATCAAGCGAAAAGCGCTGGCCCACGATGCCCGATGTACCGACCGTCGCGGAATCGGGCTACCCCGGATTCGTCACCGGATCATGGCAAGGCCTGCTGGCGGCAGCCAGTACACCGCCCGAGATCGTAGCGAAGCTAAACGCCGAATTCGCCAAAGCATTGGCCAATCCGGAAATCCGTGATCGCCTGATGGCACAGGGCGCAGAGCCGCGTCCGATGACGCCCTCGCAGTTCGCCGAATTTTTGCGCGGCGACACGGCCAAATGGGTGCAGTTGGCGAAAGAAACTGGGATTAAATTGGAGTAGCGCGCAAGCGTCTCCATGTGTCGAACGCCGCGCTGTCATGGCGCCGCTGGATCTGCCGCCCAAGCTGATCCGCAAATCGGCTCGGCGCGATCTGACAGTTAGTGAATTTGTACCTTCGCGCAAAAGTCGATCAAATCATCAAGCTCAGTCGACTTGTCGAACACCGCATCGGCACCGAGCCTCAGACATTCGCTGCGCACCTCAGGCGATGCGTAATTCGACAGCACAATGATTCGTTTTTGCCGGTTGACACCTCTCAGCGCAGCTACGACCTGAATGCCGTTACCGCGTTTTAGAAAGATATCGATGACAGCGACGTCCCACTGATGGGACGGATCGCAAAGCCAAAGCGTCGCCTCGTTTTGTGCGTCTGAAATTCCGACGACCTCAGCTCCCACCAGTTCGTGCAAGGTCTCGGCGAGGTTTTCGCAAATGATCGCGTTGTCTTCGACCAGATAAAACTTAAGCGCTTCCTGCTTTCGAGGCGCACTGCCGGAACCGATCTTCGATTGTGGTGATTGACCGGACGATGCATCTTCGTCATCGGATTGTGCGGCCGCCTGAAAGTAAGTGGCGGCTGTTGCCAGATTTCTAGCTGTCGGCCAAGGCACGCTGCGCGCATTCAAAGTAATTTTCCGACTGATGGCACAAAGGAGATAAAGTCGGATTTGGCATGGTTATGTTGCGGGCGGTGCGACTCATTTGCCGCAATCGGAACGGCCAAAGCTGACTCACTTGCAGACATTACAGCTTGGCTGCGCCGCACTCTGGATGCGAGCCACGGCGTGAGCAGCAGGCCTCCGGGAACAACCACAACGACAGCACCCAAAAACATCAACCACGGTGATTCACGCATCAGGCGGGAGCAGTTAATCAGGGTACGGAGCATGAGATTCACCAACAATTTATTTGACTCAATTGTCTCGTTCCCGCCAATTGCGCAATATCGTCCAATGCGACAAGAGGACGTAGGACAGCGACGCGGACGCAGCGCCGTGGCTAAACTTTCGGCGAAAACGCGGGTGCCAATTTACAGCTCGCCGTCCCAGTAATCGAGATCATCCTTCGCGCGGTGCATGCGGCCACCTTGCAGCACGGTTTCCGGTCCGCTCAGTCCGCGTCGGGTGTAGGCCAAGTGCTTTTGCGAATCCGGATACTCACAAATATCAGCTTCAGCGCGCGTGCTCGCGGAGAGGTATTTCAGCGGCGCGTCGGAGGTATTGATGATCTGGTGCGGGTATTCAGGGCCTGCCGGAATGAACATCACATCGCCTGCCGAAATCGGCAGCATCTCGCCCGCGACGCGCAGCGTGCCCGCGCCTTCGAGGACGATGAACATTTCTTCTTCAACATAATGAAAGTGATAGGGGCACGCGCGCTTTCCCGGCGGCACAATGTCCACCGAGAGGCCCATCTGCTTTGCTTCGGTGTCGCGCGCAAGATGCTTTCCGGTGACGCCATCGTAATTCGGCGCACGATCCATCGTTTCCCACGTGGCGTCTTGCGACGAGAAGTTACGAATCAGTTTTTTGCGAAGTTCATCAGCAGTCGACATGGCACATCCTTCCGCGCAGCGAATTAGCCTCTAGGGCGTCGGCATTAACGTCAATATTTCAATCATCACGCGCTCGGTGGCGTCTGACATCCACAGCTCGCCGTCCTGAATCATGCATTGCAGCTCCATGCCGCGCTCGGCCATCGCGGAGAGCGCTTTGCTGCTTCTTGAATCGACGGCTTTGATCGTGAGTTTGTCCTGTTTTGCCAGCGCCTCTTTGTTCGCCTGCCACCACGCATCGACGGTTTTTCCGCCACCATAAGCGAGCAGCACCACTTCATCCGAACGCCCACAGGCGCGGCGTAACAGGCGCTCCTCGGGCAAGCCGACTTCGATCCAGCGAATGATGCCGCCCGTCAAATCATGCTCCCACAAGGCCGGTTCGTCGTCGCTAGAAATGCCTTTGCCGAACTCCAGTCGTTCGCTCGCGTAAAGCGCGAATGCGAGCACGCGAACCATCATGCGTTCGCTGGTTTCGGACGGGTGTCGCGCCAGCGTCAACGGATGGTCGGCATAGTAGCCACGATCCATGTCCGCGATGTTCAGGTTGCCTTTAAAAATCGTAGATTTGATAGCCATCGGTCAAACTTTCACAAACAAAGTGGTCAGCGGATCGTCGCCGACTTGACGGCTCCAGTGGCCATGCACCGTCGCGTCAAACGTCGCGCCTTCGGGCAACGTGTCAGCCGAATAAAAGTGTTGCCCTGCGCTGAAAATTCGCGAGCTTCCGTCCTGCAACCCAATCTCCATCTGGCCGCCGAGAATGAACACCCACTGCGCGTTCGTTGAGCAGTGATAGGCGCTGCGGAAACCGACCGGGCTGTGCCGCAACTGGCACCCGGTCGCGGGCATTACGGCCGATAGCATCGATTGCAATGTGCCTTCGGAGAGCATGATCTCGTGCTCGCGAAATTTTGCGCGCCCATCTTGGTCGGTAAATAGTTCAACCTGAGTGAAGCTCGTCATCTTGTTGTTCCTCTGATGATGGTGTTGAAAACTATGCGCTCGTTTTGCGCGGCGTTTGGCGCATTAGCTGCACGAAAAACAGCTAACAATGAAAGCAGCTTTTCCATTTGATGTCCGCTAGATAGGGGCTGGCGCGAATTTAAGGCGATAGTCGACTGTCTGCCATATGGCCCTTTAGCCCCTATGCCAACGTATTTTTAGTAAAAAGCTGATACGGCTATTTCACCACGCCGCGCTTGCGACGAATCGGCGCGGAGAACGGTGAATCAACGGGTTTGGGCTTTATCGTGCCCGTTCCTTTAGTTTCAGCCGCAACTTTCGCCTTCGCGGCTTTCAACACATTCACGGCTTTCATTGCGACTTCGGCCGCCGCCAAACGCTCGGCGTGCGCAGCCGCTTCCGCTGGATCGGGCGCATGCACATTGATCGTCGTGCCGGGTAATTTCACGAGCTGACCGGCGCGAATTTTCGCGCTCTTTCGTAGCTCTAGCACGCCGTCGACCATCACGTTACCCGAAGCGACCAGCACTTTGCCTTCCGCGCCGCTCCCGGCAATGCCCAGCAC
>JBBRGY010000064.1:0-11331 GCA_038223495.1 Burkholderiales bacterium
CCACGCTAGATTGGACAGCTCGACCGCACCCTCCACGAAATAGCGTCCCAACGCGATATCACCGGATTTCGCGTTCAGCTTCTGGTCTCGCCACGTTGCATCGACGTCGCGAATCATTCCCGTCGGTTGACTGCGAAGCAATTGCGAGCGAAGCGCATCGGTAAGCGGCAACGATCTGGCGACCGCGTTGACAGTGCCCAGATCAAGGGCGGACAATCGAGCCGATCCGCCAATCGATTCATTGCCACGAAAATCGACAACGACCTCGCCAGTTACCGTTGAAGTCTTAGCGGCTGATGCGAGTACCGCAGATACGTCGCGCACCGACCAGCGTTGCTGCGTTAGAGGCAGCTTCGCATTGCTGCCTGGGAGCGTTTTATTCCGCCATGAAAGTCGCCCTTTCAAAGACTCCAATTCAATTGGCTGCAGTAACGCCGGAGCAGCCGTCACTCTGATCTCCGCGCCCGCCGCGACAGTGGGCAGCACGGACGCACCAGAAGGCAGTCGAACCGTCGCTTGCCGCACCGCGAGATCAGTGGTTACTGCGACTGGTTGACCGCTTTCAACTTCGAACCAGGCTTGCAAGCCACCGTCGCCTCGGGAAATTTCAAAGGGCAGCGGGAAGTAGCGCGTGAGAACACCCAAATTCGCGTAATCCGAGCGGAGGTACGCGAGACCATCCCATTCACCAATTTTTTTCAGATCGTTACCCGTGAAATTAGCACGCACGTCAATCGGGGAGCCCAGCTCCTGCGGCGGAATCGCAGTCATACCGATACTGTGCAGCGAACCTCTGTTGAGCAATCGAATATTGACGTTGGAGAGCCGCAGTGGCGGCAGCTTTCGCCAGTCATCTTGCCACTCGATTTCGCCGCCCACGACCTGTACCAGACGCTGTCTGAGTAGCCAGTCAATGAGGGAGGGATCGCCCTCGTTTTGACTCGCCAGATCAATATCGATGCCGGCCACCGTCAGCGAGTTTTCCGCCGTCCTGCGAACTACCAGACGTGGCGCGTGAATTGTCAACGACGACAATCGCGGCTCGAACAAAAACAGTGAACGCCACGAGACGGTCGTTTCGACGTTGGGCAGCACAAGCAGCGGTTTGCCGCGCGTGTCCATGATCTGCAAGCGGGTCAGCTTGAGCTCAGGGGACCAACCGTTCCAGCCCGCCTCAAACCCACCAATCACAACACGTTGCCCCGTAAGCCGCGACAACTCGGACACCACACGAGGGCGAAAGCTATCGGCACTAGGAATTAACCAGAATCGCGCTGCGGCGACCGCTCCGACAAAAAGCAAGGTCGCCGCCAACACCGACCAAAACGTCAACCGAACGCCGTGCCCCGACCATCGCTGCCATACTGATAGCGGAGGAGCCGGCAACCGCGATAGGTTAGCCGAAGCTTCCAATGGTTCGGGCTTCTCCTGCATACTCAGCGTATTTTAATGACGTCGCTCACTATGGATCAGACCCACGCGATAGACAAAGCGTTCACTTACAGTCGATTTGCACAGGGAGCAGCGCGACGCGATCCGGAACTGGTTGCTCGCGTTCGCGCCTCACCCGAAGTGCGTTTTGACCTGAACCATTGGCGGGCGGTGCTGTCAGCCTGTTCGGTCGGCACAATCGACGGTGAATTGCGGCGCGCACGCCGCGAATTGATGCTTCGCACGGTGGTGCGCGACCTTGGGCTTAATGCGCCGTTTGAAGAGATTGTTGAGGATTTGTCGTCCTTTGCCGACGTCGCGCTCGACGTGGCAACCGCCGCGCACAGCAAAAAACTGTTCGGTGACGCCGACCCTCCGTTTGGCTTTTCGACGGTGGCTATGGGCAAACTCGGCGCGTGTGAATTGAATGCATCGTCTGACATTGACGTTGTGTTCGTCTGCTCTGAGCCGACCAGTCACGCGATGGATGACCTAAACCGGTTGGCACGTGACATTACGCGAACGCTGGCCCGCGATATTGACGGCGAATTTGTGTTTCGTGTTGACACACGACTGCGTCCTTACGGAGACGCGGGACCAATGGTGCCATCGCTTGATTTCATCGAACAGTACTTCGTCGCACAAGGTCGCATGTGGGAGCGTCTGGCGTGGCTAAAGGCGCGTGTGGCAGCCGGCAGCCTGGGCGATGACTTGGCGGCGCTGACAACGCCATTTGTGTTCCGTCGCTACCTCGATTTTGATGCGGTCGCGGGTATGCGCGAGCTGCATGGGCAACTGCGCGCCGAAAAAAATGACAGCAACAACATCAAGCTCGGTCGCGGCGGCATTCGCGAACTGGAGTTTGGAGCGCAGTTGCGACAACTGGTGCGTGGCGGGCGTGACGTGAGCCTGCGGGTGAAGCCCACAATTCCAGCACTTCGAGCATTGGCCGCGGCTGGAAAAATCGGCAACGATCAGGCGCAACACTTGGCGCAGCAATACCGCTGGCTACGTCGCCTCGAGCATGTCCTGCAGTATCGCGACGATCAGCAAACACAAACGCTACCGCGCGATGCAGGCGAATACACGTTACTCTCCGAAGTGCTCGGCTACGCCGATGAGGACGCGTTGACGTTGGTATTGATGCATACGCGCGACGATATCGCGCAATTTTTTGACGGCACACTGTTGGGAACGTTCGGCGTCAGCGACGCGACCGCAGCGCAAATTTCCACCCATGCAACTGCGACCAATAGTCCCGCTGCGATACCGGAAGCAACAACGCTGACGGAGCTGGGTTTCACCGCCGCCGAAGAAACAGCAACCTACCTGCGCAGCACACTCGACAGCGCGCGTGTGCGAGCCTTGCCCGCCGCCAGCAGCACGCGAATGACGCAGCTCGTGCAGATTGCCATCAACCGCGCGGCAACGACAACGACGCCCGATATCGCATTCAAACGAACGCTGGACCTACTGCTCGCAGTCGCCTCTCGCTCCAGTTATCTCGCACTCATGGTCGAGCGGCCGCAAGTACTTGACCGCGTGGTCGATCTAGCTGCGGCCAGTGATTGGGCGTTGCGCTACGTCACCAAGCATCCGCTGTTGCTCGATGAACTGATGGACGGACGTACGCTTAGCTCGCCTATCGACTACGCACAATGGCGCATTGATCTCGCTGCAAGATTCGCCGAAGCGGGAGGCGACGCCGAGCGCGCTATTGATGCTATTCGCCATTTTCAGCAAGGCGAAACATTTAGGTTGCTGCTGAAGGACATCGCAGGATTGCTACCGTTAGAAACGCTGTCTGATCATCTGTCAGCGCTAGCCGATGCGGTGGTCGACGTCACACTCGCGCATCTGCTGAAAGCCGCGAATCTGCCCGTCAGCGCGACGCTTGCGGTCATTGCGTACGGCCGCTGGGGCGGCAAAGAGCTTGGCTATGCGAGCGATCTCGACCTGATTTTTCTGATGCCCGACGAGGCAGTTGAACATCGTGACCAACTCACGCGCGTCGCGCAGCGGCTTCAAAGCTGGCTCATCACATTGACCGTTGCAGGGCGTGCTTACGACATCGACGTGCGCTTGCGACCCGACGGTGTATCAGGGCTTTTGCTTTCAACTGTCTCCGCATTTACCCAATATCAACAAGAAAAAGCTTGGACTTGGGAGCATCAGGCGCTAACCCGCGCCAGGTACGCTGCGGGCGACGCGCAGGTGGGTGCTGCGTTTGAAAAAATTCGGGAAGCCATCATCGCTAAACCACGTGAATGGCCCGGCTTACGCGATGAAATTATCGCAATGCGAACTAAAGTCAGCGAGGGGCACGCGAACCGCAAACCCGCCGAAGTGTTCGACATCAAGCATGACAAAGGCGGCCTGGTCGATCTCGAATTCGCGGTGCAGGGCATCGTTCTGCGCTACGCCGCCACCGAACCCACCATGCGCGCCAATCACGGCAACATCGCCTTGTCGGTTCGCGCCGGTGCATTGGGGCTGGTTGCGAAGGACGTCGGCACCGCAGCAGCCAGTGCCTACCGGACGCTGCGCTCGCGCCAGCACGCGCTTCGACTGCAGGGCGCAGAACGGGCGGTCGTGCCCGTTACCGAGCTTTGCGAGGAGCGAGCTGCAATTCGGGCGTTTTACGAAGCCGTAGTGGCTACGGGTTCTTGAGATCAACGCGATCAACCGTTTTGATTGCACATCTGCACGATTAGTCAACGCCGTTTGATCCCGGTCAAAGGCGGCATTGTGCGGGCTGATCGTGACTTGTCACAATGCAAAGCGATTTCTCGTTTGACTCAGAGAACAGTGCCAAGCTCACACATCTGCCTTCGTTCGCACGCCCGCTGACACGCATACTTGATCCGGGGAGGGACTATGTGTGCATTTGCCGCCATCCGCTTGCACGTCATCACTTTTGTGACCAGCGCGAGGCACGTCGTTAAGCGACTGGTCCGAGTCGCAATCTTGCTGACGGGATTTTTCGCTTTGTTCATTGGGTCTGTCGGTGCCACACCCGGCATTCCGGGAACGCTTGACCCGTTCTTCGCTACCGGTAGCGCGCTCGGACCCCGCAAACTGCTGCAATCGATAACGGCTGGTGGCGATTTGGTCAGTGCCCTCGTTTTGCGACCAGACGGCAAGCTCCTTCTGGCCGGTGCCTGTAGCGGGCACTATTGCGCGATGCGCCTCAATCCCGATGGCACGCTGGACACGTCGTTTAACGCGACCGGATGGTGGTATTGCCAGCCGCGCCAGGCAACAACAATTACGATATCGCAACGAGCGCTGTCGTGCAGTCTGACGGCAAACTGGTGGTGGCTGGTAACTGCGCGGTCTCCGGCGGAACGGACATGTGTCTCGCGCGATTCAGCGCCGACGGCAGTCTGGACAAGACCTTCAATCCGACCGGAACGCCGGGCAAAGTGACGTATGCGATTGCAGCAGGACACGACAATGCGACCAGCATTGCCGTGCAGCCTGACGGCAAAATTGTCAGTGCGGGCAGTTGCAGCCCCGACACCACTGGCACCAATCCCGATTTTTGCGCTGTACGCCTTGAGGGTGGCCCCTATGGTGCCCAGCAGTGCCGAATGGACATTGACGGTGACGGCAATGTACTGGCCACCACCGACACACTCATTCAAACCCGGATTGCGCTGGGGCTGCGCGGCAGCGCCGTCACTAATGGCATCGGATTCCCTGTCGGCGCCACGCGCACCACCTGGACCGCAATTCAAAACTATCTGGTAACGCAGTGCGGAATGGAGCTTTAGGGGAGGTCACAGCGTGAACAGTGTCGCCTGTGGGCTTATAACTTGTTACGTTGAACTGCATCCGCATTGGGCTCAGACGCAAAACGGCGAAAGTCCATCAAAAAACTGTGGTCAGCAGCATTTTTCGCTGAGCGCTAATGCACTTGGCGATGCCCCTCGCATCAAGCCTGCCGGGTGTTCGCCGCCCGATGTCGCGCAACTTCGGGGTTCCGTAGCGCCGAATGTTTGGTGGCTCGTGCCGCCATGCGCTCGCGCCACATCTTGAACGAGCTTCGTTTCAACTCACTGCGCACTAGAGCAATTACCGCGGATTCGTTCAAACCAAATTGCGCCTCGATTGCCTCAAATGGTGTGCGGTCTTCCCACGCCATTTCAATGATGCGAGAGATATCGGCGGGGCTCATTTCATACCCGCATGCTGCGCCAACTCGTGCATGACAGCGCGCCATCCCTCATGTGCTTTCGCTCCGGCTCTGGCGAAAGCATCAGCGAACAGCTTTTCCTGCTCACCGGTGAGTTTTCCCTCTAAGGCTGCGCCATCAGCAGTCAATCGAATTTCCCGAACTCGCGCGTCGTGATCGGCTTTGGCGAGTTCGATCAAGCCTTGCGTTTGTAATTGCCGCAATGGCGCGTTGAGCGCCTGTTTGGTCACGTCCAGCGTAGATTGCAGCTCTCCGACACTCATACCCGGCGTGTGCGCAACAAAAAAGAGAATTCTGTGATGCATACGAGTGAGGCCGCGCGTCGCGAGGATTCGGTCGGGCTCAGCGATGACGGCGCGGAGTGCAAAGTGCATGACGCGCCACGCCTCGTTTAATGCCGCTTGTGCGATTTGTGGGCTTGTCATCCTCGCAAATTTGGCGGGTTTCACGGATTTCACGGACTGCGTAGGAGGCTTATCGGTAGGCATAGGTCAATGTACTTGACATTTAGATTCTGTCGTTTGAGAATAGGTCAATAATATTGACCTAATGCACTATTTCGCCTTCAGTTCGATATTTACAAGCGGGAAATTCATGCCCGCGCACCAGTGCGATCACCCGTCGCCTAAAATCCTCAATCATCAACGGCGCGACCTTGAAGTGGCGTCGACAAATTTGGAGCATACCTATGTCAATGGCAGATCGCGACGGAAAAATTTGGATGGATGGCAAGATGGTGGAATGGCGCGACGCCACGATCCACGTACTCTCCCACACGCTGCACTATGGTTGCGGTGCATTTGAAGGCGTCCGCGCTTACAAAACCGACAAGGGAACGGCGATCTTCCGCCTGCAGGAACATACGCAGCGGTTATTCAACAGCGCAAAAATTTTGCGAATGAACATCCCTTTCACGATGGATGTGGTGAAGGAGGCGCAGCGCGCTGTCGTTCGTGAGAATAAGCTGGAGAGCGGCTATTTACGCCCGCTTACGTGGATCGGCTCAGAGAAGCTCGGCGTCTCGCCGAAGGGCAATACGATTCATCTGATGGTCGCCGCGTGGCTGTGGGGAGCGTATCTCGGTGAAGAAGGCATGAAGCGCGGAATCCGCGTAAAGACTTCGAGCTACACACGCCATCACGTCAACATCACGATGACGCAGGCAAAGGCGGTGTCGAACTACACCAACTCCATCCTCGCCAATATGGAAGTCACCGAAGAGGGCTACGACGAGGCGGTATTGCTCGACGCTTCGGGCTTCGTATCGGAAGGCGCAGGCGAGAACATTTTTGTGGTGAAAGACGGCACGATCTACACGCCAGATTTGTCGGCAGGTGCGTTAAATGGAATCACGCGCAACACCGTATTCCATATCGCAGCAGACTTGGGCTTGACGATCAAAGAGAAGCGTTTGACTCGCGACGAGCTCTACATTGCGGACGAGCTTTTCTTCACGGGCACAGCGGCGGAAGTGACGCCGATTCGCGAATACGACCGTATTCAGATTGGTGCTGGCTCGCGTGGTCCAATCACCGAGAAAATTCAGACGGCGTTCTTTGACATCGTCAATGGGCGCAATCCAAAATACGCGCATTGGTTGACGCTGGTTTAAGCTAAACAAGGAGCCAAGGGATGAGCGCCGTCAAAGACGAAACCGCAGTTCACGTCACCGCAGTAGACCTCCAGGGTCCAGGCGTGGTGCACTGCCCGAACCCGAAGATGGCGTTGTGGTCAACGCACCCCAAGGTGTATCTGGATGTCGTCACTACGGGTGAGGCCACTTGCCCGTACTGCGGCACCCGATACGTGCTCGATGGGCCTGCGCCGCACGGGCATTAGTAGGGCCATTGCAACACTATCGGCGGCGTAGCCGTATGAATCGGTGACCCTCGGCATTTCCGTTTATCGGCATTTGTGCTGATAATGCGGAACGGAAAGTACCCACTGCCCTCAAGCGAAGGTCATCATGGAAAACGTTTCAACTGTCGTTCGTATGCCGCTGAATCGCGAGGGCCGGACTGCGCAGGCCACGCCTCCGTCCACGCAAGTTAGCGTCAAAGACGCCGCGAGCCTGTTACTGCGGACATCGGTGTCGTGCAACACTGCAATCGCTAGCTCGCTCGGCACCTATGGTTTGACTTATCTTGAATGGCGCATCCTTACCAAGATCGCCGCGAGTGATGGCATCACGATTGGCGCACTGGCTCTGGCCATTGGCCGTTCGGCACCACAAACCAACAATGCGGTGTACCGATTAGAGGGCAAAGGCTGGTTGTCGTATCAAGCCGACGTGCGCCCCGGCGTTTGCTATATCACGGAGAAATCGTGGGCGGTGCTGCCGTATCCCGAAGTGCTGATTGACCGGTTGGCGCAGCGCATTGAGGCTACTCTGCCGACGCCGTTCCATGTGACACAGCTTCATGCGCTACTTGAGCAGCTGATTCAGCCTTAGACGCGATCTAGTCGGGCTTCGCCGCGGCCTCAAGCGCCGCTTTTTCGGCGATTGCCTTCTTGCGCTCGGCCAACTCCGCGAGTTGCGCAGCGCGCGTGGCTGGCGTCTCAAGTGTGATGCGTCCAAGCAAGCCACTGCGGTAATCGTTGAGCAAAGTGACTGCGGCTTTTTCGTAATCAGGGCTGCCGCCTTTGATCCGAAAACCACGTCGTTTGGCAATCGCTTCGATGACACCGGGACCGTCCGTCTGATCGGCATCTAAGCCGTATCGTGCAGCTAGCGCCTGCGGGTATCGGTCAAGCAACACCTCGGCCAGATAATTCGCGACCTCTTCGTCGATGTATGCGTTAACGCCCACGAGATGACTGGCGGCGAGCAGCAAACCGTCAGTTTCCAGCGCAATCTTTGGCCACATCAAACCGGGCGTATCGTGCAGCCAGGTTCCATCGGCTAACTCATAGCGTTTGATGAGTTTGGTCACGGCGGGTTCGTCACCAACGCCTGCGATACGTCGGTTAAGCAGCGCGTTGATCAGCGTTGATTTGCCGACGTTAGGGACGCCCATCATCATCACGCGAAAACGAGGCGTCAGGCCATCGCTTTGCGGCATAGCACGGTGCGGGGCGAGCAGCTTAGCCGCCGGCAAAACCCTGCCCGATTCACCGGCTTTTTTGCAGGACAAACCGATGGCGGTGACACCGTCTTGCGCATTGAAATAGTCAAGCCAAAGCTGCGTAACGGCGGGATCGGCAAGGTCAATTTTGTTGATCACCTTGAGCGCCGGTCGCTGCCGTGCGATGCGCATGGCGTCGATCACGGGATTACAAGTGGCGGCGGGGCAGCGCGCGTCGAGCACTTCGATGACGACGTCAACGCTGCCGAGCGCCTCTTCGGCCTTCCTTTGCGCGACCACCATGTGGCCGGGATACCAGTTAATTGCCATGCTTCCGAGTGCCTTTTATACGTTCAACAGCACATCAGCTTATCCATGAAAGCCAGCCTGCACAGGGGCGATAACCTTAAATCGCTAATAATCGACTTTAGCAATAAATCGGGTTTAGCCCAAATAAAATGGGCGTTTCAGCGAAAAGCTGATAGCCCACGTCCTCGACTAAATCAATTCCGTCTGATCGCCAGGACCTTCCGGCAAATCCGGCTCATCAATCCGTTCGATGCCCGAAAGCTTCTCGCCTTCGCCCAGATTGATCAGCGTCACGCCTTGCGTCGAACGTCCCGATTCACGGATCGACTTCACGGTCGTGCGAATCAACACACCACCGGTCGTAATCAACATGATCTCGTCGTCTTTGCGCACCAGCGTCGCAGCAACAACTTTACCGTTGCGCGCGCTTTGCTGGATGGCGATCATGCCTTTGGTGCCGCGACCGTGGCGCGTGTATTCGATGATCGGAGTGCGCTTTCCGAAGCCGTTTTCCGTCGCGCAGAGCACTTGCTGCTCTTCGTTTTCGGCCACCAGCATCGCGATGATGCGCTGCGCTTTGTCAAGCATCATGCCGCGTACGCCGCGAGCGTTGCGGCCCATGCTGCGTACGTCGTTCTCATCGAAGCGCACGGCTTTACCGCTGTCAGCGAACAACATCACGTCATGCGCGCCGTCGGTCAGCGCTGCGCCAACGAGGTAATCACCGTCATCAAGATCGACCGCGATGATGCCGTTCTTTTTCGGACGGCTGAAGTTCTCAAGCGACGTCTTCTTCACCGTGCCCATGCTGGTCGCCATGAAGATGAATTTGTTCGGATCGAAATCCTTGGTTGACACAATCGCCGTGATCTTTTCGCGCTCTTGCAGCGGGAACAAATTCACAATCGGCTTGCCGCGCGCATTGCGACTGCCTTCTGGCACTTCGTAGACTTTCAGCCAGTACACACGACCGCGACTTGAGAAACACATGATCGTGTCGTGCGTGTTGGCGATGAAGAGCTTCTCGACGAAATCCTCTTCCTTCGTCGCCGTCGCTTGCTTGCCACGTCCGCCACGTTTTTGCGCGCGATATTCCTCAACCGGCTGCGCTTTGAAATAGCCACCGTGCGTGAGCGTCACCACCATGTCCTGCGGCTTGATGAGATCTTCCATTGAAGTCTCTTCCGCGTTGAACACGATCTCGGAGCGACGTTTGTCACCGAATTTTTCCTTGATCTCGGCCAACTCGCCCTGAATGATTTCGGTCACGCGCTCAGGCTTCGAAAGAATATCGAGCAAGTCCTGCACGGCGGCGATCACTTCTTTGTATTCGCTGATGACTTTGTCGGATTCAAGCGCTGTCAAGCGCTGCAAGCGCATCTCAAGGATGGCCTTGGCTTGAACGTCGGTCAGACGATACGCCTGTTCCTTAACCTGCCAGCAGAAGTCCGGCGTCACGCCATCGGGACGCAAAAAGTCCACGTTGGCGCGCGAAACCATCTCTTTAACGAGATCAGATTTCCACAACTTCGCCGTCAACGCGGCTTGCGCTTCGTCCGGTGTGGCGGAGGCCTTGATCAGTTCAATGATCGGATCGACGTTGGCGAGCGCAACGGCCAGCCCTTCGAGGATGTGGGCACGAGCCCGCGCCTGGCGCAACTGGAACTGCGTGCGGCGCGTAACGACTTCGCGGCGATGCAGGATGAACTGCTCAAGGAATTCTTTGAGATTGAGCAAACGTGGACGCATGTCCACGAGCGCAATCATGTTCATACCGAAGCTGTCTTGCAGCTGCGTGTTCTTGTAAAGATTGTTGAGAACGATGTCCGGGATTTCGCCGCGCTTTAACTCGATGACGACGCGCATGCCGGACTTGTCGGACTCGTCGCGCAGGTCAGAGATACCTTCAAGACGCTTGTCGCGGACCAGTTCGCCAATTTTTTGCAGCAGCGTCGACTTGTTGACCTGATACGGAATCTCGTCAACGATGATGGCCTGACGATCAGTCTTGCCGATGGGCTCAAAGTGCGTCCGTGCACGCATGACCACGCGACCGCGCCCCGTGCGATAGCCGTTGACCACACCCTCGATGCCATAAATAAATCCGCCCGTCGGGAAATCGGGCGCCGGGACATGCTCGATTAACTCGTCAACCGTCATTTCCGAGTTCTTCAGCAGCGCCAGAACGCCGTCGATCACCTCAGCCAGATTGTGCGGCGGGATGTTGGTCGCCATGCCGACGGCGATACCGGATGATCCATTGACCAGAAGATTCGGAAATTTTGCCGGCAGAACCGTGGGTTCCTGCTCTTTACCGTCGTAATTCGG
>JBBRGY010000065.1:0-11301 GCA_038223495.1 Burkholderiales bacterium
GCCCAATTCGGTCGCGCGCTTCGCCGATGCAATAGAGCGAATTCCCGAGCGACAGAGCAAGACCAGCGGTTTGCCGCCAGAGGCTTCGACCAGCGCGCTGATTTGCGAGTCAAAGTCCGGATTCATCGTCATGCCGGGCCATTGTTTCCACGCCACGTGCGGCGCGTCCGGCACAAAGCCCACCCATTCGCGCTCGGCCTGAGTACGAATGTCCACGAAGACGGCCTTGCCGGATTGCCACCATCGCCACGCCAGCTCGGGCGATACGTCGCCCGCATAGCCAGCGGCGGCATTCGGCGCATCATCGTCCACCGCGCCGGCATGATGTTGCACGCCAAGCCATAAATTGGCGGGCACAGCTTCGTCGATGCGTCGCGGTTTCGGCAAGTGCAGCGCATCCATGATGGCAATGAATTCAGCACGGGTTTTGTGCGCGAGGCGGCTGTTGTGGGCGCGCTCATGGCCAATGGTGCTGTGAGTGCGGCCCTTATAGTCGTGCGCGGGCCACACGAGGGTGTCGGGCGGCAGCGTGAACAAACGCTCGGTGATGCTGGTGTACAGCGCGTCGGCCGAGCCCGATTGAAAATCGGTTCGGCCACAGCCGTCGATCAACAACGTATCACCCGTAAACACGTTGCCACGCCATAAGAACGACATACTCCCTGCTGTATGGCCTGGCGTATGAATTGCCTTGATCGACTCGCCACCAAACTTAATGACATCGCCGTCCTGCAGTTGCCGCGCTGCCGACCAAATGCCGCATCCAGCGGGCACTGCGGCCTTTGCGCCAGTGTGCTCAATCAACTGACCGGCGGACGTTATGTGATCAGCGTGGGCGTGCGTCTCAACAACCCAGATCAGGCGAACGTTGTGCTCCTTCAGTGCGGCAAGATCGCGCTCCAGTTGTGTGTCGACCGGGTCGATCAGCACGGCGTCATGCGTAGCCTCATCGATCAGCAGGTAGGTATAGGTGGAAGATTCGGGGTCAAACCATTGGACGGGTTGCATGAGGATATTCTCGCTTTCGGGGATACTTTTTCAGGCGTATTTGGCTAGCAAATCCGCCACGTTTTCAGGTGCGACTTGTCCGTGCTGCACGGCGCATCCAACGAGCACGAAGAAGGCTTGGTCTAGGGCGCGCCTCGCGGCGGTCAGTTGCTGCGCAACGGCTTCGCAGTCTTCGCCTTCTTCGATACGACGTGCCACGGCGCGCACTTGCCCTTCGGCGCGACGCAGGCGTGAGGTCAGCGCGCGCACGTCTACTTCCGACATGGGGTTGGGCTTCAGTGCGCGATCCGATGAGACGGCGTTTGCGGCACCTGCGTGTGCGGGTTCGCTCATTTTCATCGGGTTTAATATACTCCTACCCAGTATATGAATAAATAGTATCTTTGGCCTATGCATCCCTATCTGGTTTCACTTATCGGCGGACTTTTGATCGGCGTTTCTGTCTGGCTAATGTTTGCCGGGTTAGGTCGAGTCACAGGCATTAGCAGTATTGCCGCAGCGGCGCTTACCGCGCCAAAAGAAAGCCTGTGGCGATACGCGTTTTTGGCCGGACTCATGGGGGGCGGAGTGCTGTTTGTGCGGCTGTTCGGTGCGGTGGCGACTAGCGTTGCCAGTCCAGTGTGGTTGATCATT
Organism: Burkholderiales bacterium; assembly: GCA_038223495.1. GTDB lineage: Bacteria > Pseudomonadota > Gammaproteobacteria > Burkholderiales > Casimicrobiaceae > Casimicrobium. The sequence goes on from JBBRGY010000065.1 coordinate 1,642, forward strand.
GCCGGATTATTAGTCGGGTTTGGCACGGTGCTTGGCGGTGGCTGCACAAGTGGTCACGGCGTATGTGGATTAGGCCGCCGCTCACCGCGCTCGCTGGTAGCGACGTTGATATTCATGGTGGTTGGCATGGCAACTGTCGCGGTGATTCGCGCGCTTCATGGTGGTTCAGTATGAGCGCGATGACGTCTGAAGTTCGAGCTGCCATCATCGCATTGTGTGCAGGCCTTATTTTCGCGGCTGGGCTGACACTCGGCGGCATGATGGACCCCAGCAAGGTGCAGGGCTTTCTTGATATCGGCGCGCTGTTTGGCTGGGGCGGCGGTAGGTGGGACCCAAGTCTTGCGTTTGTGATGGGTGGAGCGCTCGTGGTTTCGCTGTTCGCCTTTGGTGCTGCGAAGACGCATCAGGTGCCCTGGGTTTCGGCGCGTTTCGAACTGCCAACGCGGCGCGACATCGACGCGAAGTTAGTCGTCGGCGCGATCTTGTTTGGCGCTGGCTGGGGCATTGCTGGCTATTGCCCTGGCCCCGCGCTGGCGAGCCTGTTCACCGGTGGTGCGGACATTTTTTGGTTTTTGGGGGCGATGCTGCCGGGTATGCTGATCGCTCAGAAGTGGTTCAGCTAACGATTTACGATACCGCGAGTGCGCCCATCCATCAGCACAAAAACGAAAACCGCACGCCATGCAACCGATCCGGCAGCAAATACATGTTCCACGCGACCAGCAGTAGCAGCATCGCGCCCAACCAGCGCCGCATTTGTGGCGTGCGCAAGCGCTTCACAGCTGTTTGCGACACCATACCCAGCGCTAGCAACACCGGCAGCGTTGATGCGCCAAACGCCGCCATCACCAGCGCGCCGCCCAGTGGATTCGCGGCGAGTACAGCCAGTCCCAACGCGCTATAGATCATGCCGCAGGGCAACATGCCCCACAGCGCGCCGCGAATGAAATCGCCGCCTACCCCTGATTTCGAAGAAGCCCAAACGCGAGAGCCTTCAAGTCCGCGCCACACGCGACGCCCTGCACTCTCAACCGGCGCGTACGCCTGCTGAAACCCCATAAGGTAGAGCGCCGAGAACAGCAGCAGCAGGTTCGGCAAAAGAAGCCATGCGGTTTGCAGCACCTCATTGCGCAAGAAGCTAGTCGCGGCAGCGCTGAACGCAGCCACGATAGCGCCGAGCAGTGAATAGACACTGATGCGACCCAGATGCGAGACAAGCGGCTGTCGTGGACGCTCAGGCGTGCGCGTCACCAAAGCCAGTGTGATCGGGCCGCACATGGTGGCGCAGTGACCCGCACCCATCAGCCCCATGATGACGGCTGATGCGAGAAGCGAGAGCGTCATGACGGACTGATCGGGCTAGGCGATGCGCGAGAAGGTGATCGTTTGTTCACGCTTCAATGGCAAGTGCGCATCAAACACCATAGCGACGCCACGCAACAGCAACCGCCCTTGCGGCGTGACGACCAACTGCGTGTCATCCAGTGTGACAACGCCCTCTGCAATGAACTGTGCAAGCGCGTTCCGTTCGCTGGCGAAATAGGTCTTGCAGTCAATCGAAAAGGTTTGCGCGATATCGGCCCAGTCAACTCGACCGATGCACATGATCTGCTCAATGACTGCCGCGCGAACGTGGTCGTCGTGAGTCAGCGTAAAGCCACGCACCGTAGCGAATTCTCCGCTCTCGATCCGCTCACGATAGACATCAAGCTGAGGGCTATTCTGCGAAAAAACGCCGTTAAGATTGCTGATCGCGGAGACACCGAGCCCGATGAGATCGGTGCTTTGGTGTGTGCTGTAGCCCTGAAAATTACGGCGCAGCGTGCCCGCAGTGAGCGCTTGGGCGAGCGAGTCGCTGGGCTTGGCGAAATGGTCGAGGCCAATCGCCACGTAACCCGCATCAACGAGGCGCTCGGTGGCGTACAAAAACAGTTCTGTGCGCAACTCAATGCTCGGCAGAGTATTGGTTGGAATGCGCCGCTGCGCCTTGAAACGCTCTGGGATGTGGGCATAGTTAAACAGCGCAAGGCGATCTGGTTCAAGCGATAGCGTGCGTTCAAGCGTCGCAGCAAATGTCTCACGCGACTGAATCGGTAGCCCGTAAACGAGATCAAACGAAATGGACGGAATGCCACTGTCGCGCGCTGCGCGAACCGCCTGCGCCGTTTGCTCAAACGTTTGCGAGCGATGAATGAGCGTCTGCACGCGCTCATCAAAGTCCTGCACGCCGTAACTGACGCGATTGAAGCCCATCGCGGGCAAAGCGCTCACGTAGGCTGCGTCGAGATAGCGTGGATCTAGCTCAATACTTTGCTCGCGTTCGCTGAGCATTTCGAACTTGCTCGACAGATCGGCCATCAATCGACCGAGTTGTTCGATGGTCAGAAAGTTTGGCGTGCCGCCGCCAAAAGCCAGTTGCACAATCGGCAAATTCGGTATTGCGTCGAAAATCAGTGCGGTTTCTTGTGCCAGCGTGTCAAGATATTCGTCGGCGATGGTCGTGCTCTTGCTGATGATCTTGTTGCACGCGCAGTAATGACACAACGAGCGACAGAACGGCACATGGACGTAGAGCGATGCACGACGATGCTGCATGCTTTGCAGCGCAAGCGCATAGGCGTCAGGGCGGAACGACGTCGTAAAACGATCAGCCGTTGGGTAGGAGGTGTAGCGCGGTCCGTTGAGATCGAACCGCTTTAGAACTTCGGCAGGAAACACAGGCGTGATGCAGGTTGGAAGACTGACGCTAGTATCAGAGCGCGAGTCGATTCAACTGTTGACCTACGTCAGATAGAAGTAAGAGAGCGGCGATCTGGTGGTTTGCCACGGCGGAGGCGTTATTGCCTCGCGTTATCACGTAGAGGCGACTCTGAGGAAGCGCGATCCTTTGCCGCACCGTCATGTAGCCAGATCGAAACAAAGCTGGATCCAGCAATCAAAAACCACAACAAAAGAAAGCCGACCGTGTAGGCACCCTCGCGCGACATATTTTCATGGCTACCAAACCACTCGAGACCCGCCGGATCGATGAGTGTGAACAGGATTCCGTCGCCCAACGCGGCCCCCACGAACGCGGGCCACAGCACCGCGCCCACCATCGCTGCCTTTAGCTTCATAGGTGTCCTTCTGGACAGAGAATTTTGTAAGACATGGGAAAGCTATTTTTTAGGAGGAACAAGTAGCGCCTCAACGCGCCAGCTACGCGCTGGTGAGTCGGTCACAACGACACGGCGACGCTCCGCCAACGGCGCTTTTAATGTCAACTCGTACGTGCCTTTAGCACTTGCTGGAACTACAAAGCGAACGTCACGATCAGGGTCGACAGGATGTGCCAGAGTGACGTCAATTGCCGTGACGTCGCGTGCATCTGGAAAGCGTAATGTGACTGCGCTTCCCGTAACCGAAATCTGCATTGTGTCCATGCCTAATTGTTGCGCACGGTTGAGTTGCGACAACTGGGCGTTGATCGCCTTGCCCTGTTTGTAATAGTCGCTGGCGACAAGCCCGTCAGGGTGATTGACAACGAAGAACGCGGTGATGATGCAGGCTACAACCACCGATGCCGGTCCAAGGATCAACAAGCCGGGCCAGATCCAGCGGCTAACGGGTACGACGGGCACGACAGGAGCTGCGGGGGTTTGCAGAACAGTTGAATTCATCACACTACCTCGGAATTAGAAATACAGCTTTTTCACGAACACTTATGCCGGCGTCAGCGTCCGACTTCACCGTCAGGAAAATTGTGTGACTTCCTGCTTTGACTTTTTCGGCCACTTCAACGGGTATGCGAATCGTTAGTACCGAAGCTGCCGTTGATGCGGATTCAGCTTCGATCTGAGCGCCACGGTCAATCTTGATATCGCTGAGCCCATCGACCGATACCGTGAAACGCTGGGCTTGTTCGGTCGTGTTCATCACGTTGAGCTTGTAGATGTTCTCGATGTACTTGCCTTCGATTTCCCGCGCTAAAACACGTTTGTCTCGAATGATGTCGACCTTCAGCGGATTGCGCATTGCTAGCGAACCCAACAGGCCGGCAATCAGGATCAGCAACACGGCGAAGTAGATGATGATGCGCGGTCGCAGCATGTGCTTGCGGATAGCTGCCGCGTCCCAGCGCTTCTCAAGCGCATTTTCGGTAGAGTATCGAATGAGGCCGCGTGGATACGACATTTTGTCCATCACGGTGTCGCAAACGTCAATGCATGCCGAGCATCCTATACATTCATATTGCAAGCCCTCGCGGATGTCGATGCCGGTCGGACAGACTTGCACGCAGAGTGAACAATCAACGCATGAGCCCAAATTCAGTGCCACAGGATCTGCGCTCTTCTTGCGACCACCGCGCGGTTCGCCGCGCGCCTGATCGTAGGTGACGATCATCGTGTCCCGGTCAAACATGACGCTCTGGAAACGCGCGTAAGGACACATGTACTTGCATACCTGTTCGCGCATGAAGCCAGCGTTACCCCACGTGGCGAAGGCGTAAAACAGAATCCAGAAGGTTTCCCAGCCAGTTGTCGATGCGGTGATCACTTCCTGAGCCAACGTGTGAATCGGTGTGAAGTAGCCGACGAATGTAAAGCCAGTCCACAGTCCGATCAGAACCCAGAAGAAGTGCTTGCCGCCTTTACGCCACAGCTTGTTGGCCGACATCGGCGCACCGTCAAGCTTCATGCGCGCGGCGCGATCACCTTCAAACTTTTCTTCGATCCACATGAAGATTTCGGTGTAGACCGTTTGTGGGCACGCATAGCCGCAGAACACGCGTCCGGCGATGGCTGTCACAAAAAATAGTGCGTACGCAGACACGATCAGAATGAACGCTAGGTACAGCACATCCTGCGGCCAGAAGACCCAGCCAAAGATATAGAACTTGCGAGAGGTCAGGTCAAACAGTACCGCCTGCCGACCGTTCCACGGCAACCAGGCTAGCCCGTAGAACAAAGCCTGCGTGAACAGCACCATCGCCACGCGCCAGTTGGCAAAGCGACCAGTGACGGACTTGGCGTAAATCTTCTTCTGCGATTGATAAAGCGAGATGACTTTCGTCTCGCCGGTGGCACTGCTCATTAATATCCTGATGAAATAGGTCGTTCGCTACGTCGAGAGCAACTATTTACCGTTGCTCTGCGATTGTTCCTGAGACTGCGAATAGACGTACGCTGCGAGCAGATGTACGCGAGACTCGCCGAGCAAATCCTTTTGTGCCGGCATGTGACCCTGGCGCCCTTTGGTAAGGGTCTCGACGATGGTAGCGAGGCTGCCACCGTAGAGCCAGGTGTTGTCGGTCAGATTCGGCGCGCCCAATGCGACGTTGCCTTTTCCGTCAGGGCCATGACATGCCGCGCAAATCTGTTTGAACGTGGTCTCTCCGCGCGTGGCTGCGGCAGCGGCCGTTGAACGACCGGACAGCGAGAGCACGTATTGCGCAGTGTCGGTGATTTGATCAGGTTTCAGCACTTCACCAAAGGCGGGCATCATGCCGTTGCGTCCCTCAAGAATAGTGGTCTTGATGCCATCGGGCGTGCCCGGATAAAGCCAGTCGTTGTCGACCAGATTCGGGAAGCCCTTTGACCCACGCATATCCGTGCCGTGACATTGTGTGCAGTAAGTCTGGAACAATCGCGCGCCAATTTGCAATGCGCCTTTGTCGAGCGAAACAGTCTTAACGTCTTGCTTGATATAGGCATCAAAAATGGGATCAGTTTCTGCCTTAGCCTGCTTGATCTCGTCCGCATACAACGTTGAAGTGCTCCACCCGAGGATCCCTGGAACGACAATCAGGCCGGGATACAGAACCAGATAGCCGAACGAAAATATGATGGTGATGTAGAACAGATTAGACCACCAGCGGGGCAGTGGATTGTCGTACTCACGCAGACCATCCCACTCGTTTTTCCCGTGCAACTCAGGCTTGTCAGAGGATACTTTTTTGACGCTGTTGACGCGCAATACCCAAACACAAGCTAACAGACTGATGATGGTTGCGATGGCGACGTACCAACTCCAACCGCTCGAAAGGTTTGATGCAACAAGGTCGCTCATTCGCGTGCTCCGTGCCCGTTCGTCACTGCGCTCACGCGAGGATCACGGTCGTCATCGGCAAGCATGTCGCTCACGGCGGCATTCGCTTTGGATGCGCTGCCTGGGCGCCACGCCCACCAAATGATTCCGATAAACGTTACGAGCGAAATTACCGTTAACGCACTTCTGATCTCATTCATCACTCTATCCTTTCGCCGCTTTGAGCTGAGTACCCAGCCCTTGCAAGTACGCCACCAGCGCATCAAGTTCGGTCTTTCCCTTGATGGCTTCTCCCGATTTGGCAATCTCTTCGTCCGAGTACGGATGCCCCAGCATCTTGAGAACCTTCATTCGCTGTTCGATATCGTCATCCACCATCGGACGATCCAGAAATGCGTAACGAGGCATGTTTGACTCGGGTACAACGTCGCGCGGATTGCCAAGATGCAAGCGATGCCAGTCGTCGCTATAACGTCCTCCAACGCGCGCCAAGTCTGGCCCGGTGCGCTTGCTACCCCAAAGAAAAGGTCGGTCATAAACGAACTCACCTGCGACGGAGTACGGTCCATAACGCTCGGTTTCCGCGCGGAACGGCCGGATCATCTGTGAGTGGCAATTCGAGCAGCCTTCACGGACGTAAATGTCTCGACCCATCAGGCGCAGAGGGTCATACGGCTTAAGTCCAGCGACCGGTTCAATCAGATTCTTTTGAAAGAACAACGGTACGATCTCAACGAGTCCGCCAATGCTGACGACCAGGATGACGAGCGCAATGAGAAGCCCGGTTTTCCGTTCAATGGTGTCGTGTGTGATTTTCATTCTTCTTCTCCTAAGAGCTGCTAGGCCGCAACTGCCGCACCGAACGCAACCGGTGGAACAATCGCCTTCGACACTTTCGCGCCGCGCACCGTCATGTAAACGTTGTAGGCCATGATGCACATACTGCCGAGATAGAGGACGCCACCCAAGAAGCGGATGAACCAGAACGGATAGCTGCTCTTGACCGATTCAACAAAGCTGTAGGTCAGCGTGCCATCCTCGTTTACGGCGCGCCACATGAGACCCTGCATTACCCCAGAAATCCACATCGCTGCGATGTAGAGAACGATGGCGAGCGTAGCGATCCAGAAGTGGATTTCGATCAACTTGGTGCTATACATTTTTTCTTTACCAACCAGGCGCGGAATCATGTAATAGAGGGCGCCAATGGAGACAAACGCGACCCAGCCAAGCGCACCGGAGTGCACGTGTCCGATCGTCCAGTCGGTGTAATGCGAAAGTGAGTTGACGGTCTTGATTGCCATCATCGGACCTTCGAACGTTGACATACCGTAGAACGAAAGCGACGTCACAAGAAACTTCAGAATCGGATCGTCGCGCAACTTGTGCCAAGCGCCTGAGAGCGTCATCATGCCGTTGATCATGCCGCCCCATGAGGGTGCCAGGAGCACTAACGAGAAGATCATGCCAATTGATTGCGTCCAGTCAGGCAGTGCGGTGTAGTGCAGATGATGTGGACCTGCCCACATGTAGGTAAAGATTAGCGCCCAGAAGTGCACCACCGACAGGCGATACGAATAAACCGGACGCTCGGCCTGCTTCGGAACGAAGTAGTACATGATGCCAAGAAATCCCGCCGTCAGGAAGAACCCGACCGCGTTATGCCCGTACCACCACTGAATCATTGCGTCCTGCACACCAGCATAGGCGGAGTAGGACTTTTTCAAAGAAACGGGAATCGCTGCGCTGTTCACGATGTGTAGGATCGCGACGGTCAGAATGAACGCACCAAAAAACCAGTTGGCGACGTAGATGTGCGAAGTCCGACGCTTGGCAAGTGTGCCGAAGAAGACGACCGCGTACGACACCCAGACCACAGCGATGAGGATGTCGATCGGCCACTCAAGCTCCGCGTATTCCTTGGCGCTGGTCATGCCCAAGGGCAGCGTGATTACGGCCAGGACGATTACGAGCTGCCAACCCCAGAATGTGAAGGCCGCAAGCTTTGGCGCGAACAGTGGCACATGACACGTGCGCTGCACCACGTAGTACGATGCGGCAAACAACGCACAGCCACCAAAAGCAAAGACCACAGCATTGGTATGCAGAGGTCTGAGGCGACCGTAACTGAGATATTCACCGAAATTCATTTCCGGCCATACCAGCTGCGAGGCGATTAGCACGCCAACGCTCATTCCGATAATGCCCCACACAATCGTGGCTATCGAAAATTGATAGACCACCTTGTAGTTGTAGGTCTCTTTGTCAGCGCTTAGCGCTTGGTTGCTACCCATTGTTTTTCACCGTACCCCGTTTTTACTCTTGACCTATCAACATTAGTGTGGGCGTGGGCTTCTCTTGTTGATACGAATCAACTGTGCAGCAGGAATCAATGATTGTGACGATTAAGCCCGGTCGTTGTCGTCGATAACGCTACGACCTTCTTCTTCTAGATTTTCAAACTGACCAGAAGTCGTAGACCACCAGAACGCGACAGCAATCAGTACGGCGAGTACAAGCGCCAGGGGGATCAGGATGAACAGGGATTCCATTTGATTGTCTAGGAAGGGCGCACGTCGAGGCGCATCACGTTAAACATGACCACGGCGGAGCTGGCCGCCATGCCGATGCTTGCTATCAGTGGATTGATTAACCCTGCTATGGCAAACGGAATAGCAATCAAATTGTAGGCAATGGCCCACGCAAAATTTGACCGCATCACTCGCCGAGCGCGTGCCGCATAGTCAATGCATTCTGAAATTGTCGCAAGGTGATCCGTCGTGCATATGATGTCAGCGCTAGCGCGCGTTGCGTCGGTCGCCGACCCAACCGCGATGGCCACGTCAGCACCGGCGAAACCGACGCTATCGTTCACGCCATCCCCGATCATGACCACGGTATGCCCGGCCTGTTGCAGTGTTTTGACTCGCATGGCCTTTTTTTCTGGAGTTGGCGATCCTGGGGTCGCTTGAACGCCCAGCAATGCCGCGATGCGGTTCGTTTTGTCCTCGTGGTCGCCGCTCAGAATTTCAACCGACCCGCGTTGCTTCAATTCGGCCACCAATTTGATCGCCCCTGGGCGCAGCGTCTCGCCTAGTTCGATGGCGCAAATAGGCCCTGAGCTATCGGCTAGCCATAGGTGCTCCTGATCCGACTCCGTCATCGGAAAGTGGGTCAGTCCGTGCACAAACTCGGCGCGACCCAGACGATATTCGGTGCCGTTCACACGTCCGCTTACACCTTCGCCAGGCGTCCATTGCAAGTCGTGCACGGTGAGCCCGCTGGGTTCCAGGGATGCAACAGCGCGCAAAGCCGCGCTGAGCGGGTGATTGGCCGACGATTCCAAAATAGCGATCAGATTACGCGCCTGCGTCTGGGTGAAGTCCGCCCGCAGCGCGGTCAGGCCAACCAGGCTGGGCGTAGTCAAGGTTCCTGTTTTGTCCAACAAAAAAAAGTCAGCATTCTCTAAACGCTCCAACGCGGCGACCCGTCGCAGCACGATTCCACGGCTAAGCAAGCCTGCAAATGTCCGTGCCTGCGCAGCCGGCGCAGCGAGCGCCAAAGCGCACGGACAGCTGATAATTAGCACAGCGATTGCGCGCTCCAGGGCGACGGCTACACCTCCAGGCAACA
>JBBRGY010000066.1:0-11278 GCA_038223495.1 Burkholderiales bacterium
GAGCAAACGCACGCCTTTGAGCGATCGCTGCGGCTTGGGCGTATAGATTTCCCCAGCCAACACCGCGTCGATGCGCGCGCAACATTCCACGGAATTGGCGATAGGGCCGACAGAATCATGGGTAACCGATAGCGGAATCGCGCCAACCACAGGCACGCGAACCGCTGTTGGCTTGAAACCGCACACGCCATTCAGAGCAGCAGGCAAGCGCACGCTGCCGCCGGTATCCGAACCTAGCGCTGCCGTCGCCATGCCATCGGCGACCGCGACGCCGCCGCCGCTGGACGAGCCGCCCGGCACCCGTCCGCCGCCGTCTGATGTGCGGCCCCAGACGTTGCGTGGCGTGCCGAAATGTGGATTGATACCGACGCCTGAATAGGCGAATTCGACCATGTTGTTGCGACCGAACATAACTGCGCCTGCTTCGCGCAAACGCGCCACTGCGGGGCCGTCGATCATTGCCACTGGGCGCGAACGCAACACGGTAGAGCCAGCGCCAGTGACTTCGCCCTCGACATCGAATAAATCTTTGATCGACACGGTGATGCCTTCGAGTGGCCGCGTGTCGCCTGATGTGACGCGCTGCTGCGACGCATTCGCCGCGCGTAAAACCAGATCGCCATTGAGATGCAAAAAAGCACGAGCGCCCTCACCGGCTGGATCGCTGACACGAGCGATTTGGCGTTCCGCCAGCGCAACGGGAGAGTCGTCACCCTGAGCGAAACGAGAATGAAGTGCAGCAATTGTCATCATGAGTTTTTAATGGCCGGAGAAACGGATCCGGCGTTACCTTTGCTTGCATTATGCGTGGCTGCGAATAACGCGGCCAGGTATACATTGGCGCATATGAAACGACAACTAGCTTCCCTTCTGCTGACGGTTGCCGTCGCTCTCTCGTCAACTCTGGCGCTGGCGGCGCCGGAAGTGCTGGATATTGAATGGAAAGACAGCGGGCGTGACCGAACACTGCCGCTAAAGGTTCGCGTGCCCGAAGGCACTGACAAAGTGCCGCTGATTGTCTTTTCGCACGGTCTGGGCGGGTCGCGCGAGGGCGGCAAGGCGTGGGGTGAGCACTGGTCGGCAAACGGCTATCTCGTCGTTCACGTGCAGCATCCGGGCAGCGACGACGCGCTCTGGCGGGGGCCGGGTGAAGGCCCACTCAAGCAGCGTATGTCGCGCGGTGCCACGCCAGAGCAACTGCTCGGTCGCGTCGATGATGTTCGCTTTGTGCTGGACGAGCTGGCGCGACAACAGGCAAAAGCAGACGTGCCTGCATGGGCCAAACGGATCGATCTGTCTCGCATCGCGATGACCGGCCACAGCTTTGGCGCACGCACCACGATGGCGCTTGCGGGTGAGCGCTACCCCGGTCCGATCAAGTCGCTGGCGGATGCGCGCATCACTGCGTTCATTGCCTTCAGCCCGACCGTGCAAGGCGTCAAGCGAAGCTGGCCTGAACGCTATGGCGAAATGAGCAAACCCTTCCTGAGCGTCACGGGCACCATCGACGGTGATGTGATGAGTATGGGCAGCAGTCCGAAAAAGCGCGCTGCACTGTTCGATGAACAAATGAGCGGCGACAAATATCGCGTGGTTTTTGATGGCGGCGATCACTCTGTGTTTAACGGCGGTGACATTCGCGACGCAGCGTGGCTCATTCGCGTCACTGGTGAAAATCACGAGAGCACAAACGCAGCAACAGCAAGCGTAATTCGCGAGAAAACCAACGTGCTGACGCTCAAATTTCTAGATGCTTATCTCAAAGGCGATAACAAAGCAAAAGCGTGGCTTACCGACGAGGCTAAGGCTGCGCTGGGCGATGCTGGCATTTGGAGCGCGAAGTAGTGGCGTCGATATCGGTCGCTAATCGCGCAAAACCGCAGCCATGCGGTCAAGCACTCCGCGCGTCTGAGCGTCTGCGAGTCGAATCAAATTTTGACGATATTCACGCGATGCTCCAGCGTAATAGGGCAAGTGCACGCGAAACAGAAAGTCCGCACCTTTCGCTTCGGCATCGATGACAGCACGGCGTTCAGCATCACGCTTGCGCCAGTTCGCGGGTGCACTTTCCGGCGTATCTTCGAGAAACGCTGACACATCGACCGCCACGATCCGAGTCGCGCCCAGCATGCGTGCAATCTGGATGGGCACCGGCGACACCGTGTCGCCATCTTCGTAAGCAACACCCCCAATGTAGGTCGGTCGAAACATGGACGGCAGCGCGGCTGATGCGCGCACGGCAGCCCCCGTATTGCCGCACGTGAATGCCATCAATTCCTGCTTCCGCACAGGGGCTGCAACCGCGCAAAACCTACGCGGCAATGCTTCGATGAGGCGTTCGCCCACTTCTCGGTTGACATAATTTTGCAGCGCGCGGCCGATGAATTTCGTCGGATGCAGAAACGCGGGGTCGGCAATTTCGGTGATGCCCAAATCGAGCGCGCGGCGCTCGATTTCCGGCACCGGAACTTTAGCAGCGTAGAGTGCGCCAGCAATTGCGCCCGCGCTTGAGCCCACGACGAGCGCTGGCTCAAGGCCAACGGCTTCGAGTACCTTGAGGACGCCAATGTGCGCGAAGCCACGAGGCCCACCACTGCCCAATACCAGCGCAGTTTTCGGACGATTTTCTGGCCACTGAATGGGCGCATAACGCGGCGCGTCAGCGGGAGGGTAGCCATCATCAAACTCTGCACATCCGGCAACGCCGCTGAGCACACTCATTGCCGCGATGCGCTGCAATGCGGAGCGGCGATCCATCAGTCTATAGCTCCTAACGCCTTGGCGCGCTGCACTTGCTCGGCAAGCGCAGCCGTCGTTGGAGGCGGGTTAAGCCAACCCTGCAAATGCGTCAACGCCAGCTCGGTCAACGCATGTATCAACGCCGGATGATCGTTGAGCGCGGGGATGTAGTCGTATTGCTCGCCGCCCGCGTGCATGAAAATTTCTTTTCCTTCCATGGCGATTTCTTCGAGCGTTTCGAGGCAATCGGCCGGAAAACCAGGGCAGACCAGATGCACACGTTTCACGCCCTGAGCGGGGAGCCCTGCGAGCGATGCATCGGTGTACGGTTGTAGCCATTCTGCACGCCCAAAACGCGACTGAAACGTCAGCATCCACTGCGCCTCTGTGAGCCCCAACTCTTGCGCTATCAGTCGTGCGGTTTTGTGGCACATGCAGTGATACATGTCGCCCTTCATGAGCGTCGCTTTCGGCACACCGTGAAAGCTCATCACAAGCTTGTCCGGCCGACCATGCTTCATCCAGTACTCGTTGATGCGCGTGGCCAGCGCCTTGATGAAATTCGGGTCGTCATGCCAGGCGCTAATCGTGCGCAACGCAGGCATCGTGCGATCCTTCGCAAGCACTGCAAACACGGCGTCACAGGCTGTCGCCGTAGTGCTCGCGGCATATTGCGGATACATCGGCAGTACAAGGATTCGGTCGCAATTGTCGACCTTTAACTTGGCGAGGGCGCTGGCAATGCTCGGATTGCCGTAACGCATGCCGACCTCCACCTTCACCAAATCGGCGGGCAGGCCCATCGACTTCACGCGCTCGCCCAACGCGCCGCGCAAATACTGCCCTTGGCGCTCAGTCCACACCAGCAGCGGCGAGCCTTCAGACATCCAGACGCTCGCGTATTTTTTTGCGCTTTTGGCAGGTCGCGTGCGCAGGATAATGCCGTGCAAAATGAGTTTCCATACGAGGGGTGGAATCTCTACGACACGACGATCACTCAAAAATTCGGCCAGATAACGGCGCACCGCTGGCGCGGTCGGTGCATCGGGCGTTCCAAGATTGGTCAGCAATATGCCGATGCGGGGCGAGCGGCCATGGGCGGGGCTGGCAGGTTGAGCGAGTGGGGATGAAGACTGCATGTAACTAGAAATTCCTGAACAACCTGAGTAACTTAGGGCTCGCCCATTTCGCGCTGCATCGCTGAAGAGAGCAATTTTGCAGTCAGGTCCACAATCGGAATCACACGATCATAGGCCATGCGCGTGGGACCGATGACACCAAGCGTTCCAATGATTTGACCATTCACTTGATAGGGCGCCGTGACCAGCGAAAACTCGTCGAGCGGCACGATCTGCGATTCACCACCGATAAAAATTTGCACGCCGTCGGCCTTGTTGGCGAGATCGAATAGGTCTAGCAGTTGCGTGCGCTGCTCAAACATATCAAATAGTTTGCGCAAACTCTGCATGCTGCCCGACAAATCCTGCGAGTGCAGCAGACGGCGCTCACCCGACACGATCAGCCCATCACTCGATTGTGATGCGATTTCACCGCCGGTTTCGACGGCAATTGTCATCAGTCCGACCATATCTTCGCGCAAACGCTTCAAGTCTTCGGTCAAACGCCCTCGCACCTGATCGAGTGGCAGCCCAGCGAAATGCTCGTTGAAGAAATTGCCCGCCTCAACCAGTTGCGATGGGGAGTAATTACGGTCAGCATTGAGAATTCGGTTTTGTACATCGCCGTCCGGCGCCACCAGCACCATCAGAACGCGCCGCTCGCTCAGACGCACAAATTCGACATGGCGGAACGCTGGCGTCTTGTGTGGCGCGGCAACGACGCCTGCAAACGACGACAAATCGGCCAGCATACGTGCAGCAGCGCTGATCAGTTCCTGCGGTTGTTGGCCATGAATTTGCGAGTCGGCGTCTTTCATCGCGAGTTGCTGCATCGGCTGCGTGATGAGCAGCGTGTCTACAAAGAAGCGGTAGCCGCGCGGCGTTGGGATACGGCCCGCCGAAGTGTGCGGACTGGTAATAAAGCCCAGTTCTTCCAGATCTGCCATGACATTGCGGATCGTCGCGGGCGAAAGCTCCAGCCCGCTTTGCTTCGACAGCGTGCGCGATCCCACCGGCTCGCCATCGGCGATATAGCGCTCAACCAGCGCTTTCAGCAGAATTCGGGATCGGGAGTCAAGCATGAAGCCCATTGTAAAGACGTGGCATGGGCGACTGGGCAAATCCTGTGTGATTAAATCGCTGAATGCCTTCCGCGCTCCCCCCCTGTCCCGTTGCCATCGCCGTCCGCCCTTCGCAGCGCGACGGCATTCGCGACACTACGCGCGACTTAAGCGTGACGGTCATCGAGCTGATTAGCCAATTGCGATCCCTTGGTTACACGCCAGTGCTTGAGGAAAGCGGTGCAGTGGACCTTGATGAAATGGCAAAGTCTGCTGCACCCACCCACTCGATGACCGAAATAGGCTCCGACTGTGGGCTCGTGATCGTCCTTGGCGGTGACGGTACATTCATTTCGGTAGCGCGTCAGGTGGCTGCGCATGGCGTTCCCATTATTGGCGTAAATCAGGGGCGACTCGGTTTTTTGACGGATTTATCGCTGGCCAGCTTGCGGGAAACGTTGCCGCGTCTGTTGGCCGGTGAATATCGCGAGGAACGACGGGTGTTGCTCAGCGCCACCAGCTCAGTCGCGGGTTCGCCGGAATATCTCGCTGTCAACGATGTGGTCGTCAATCGCGGCGGCGCGACCTCGCTCGTCGATCTTGAAATTTCATTGAATGACCGATTCGCCTATGGTTTTCGCGCCGACGGCGTGATCGTGGCAACGCCGACCGGATCGACCGCCTATGCGCTCTCCGCAGGCGGCCCGATCATGGCACCGTTTGTGAACGCCTTCACCATCGTTCCGATTGCACCGCATGCACTGACCAATCGGCCCATCGTTGTGGCTGACGATTCAGTCATTCGCATCACCGTCGCCCGAGCGCGTGAGGCGCTGGCGAGTATCGACGGACACCACATGATTCCGCTCGATGAGGGCGATTCCGTGGTGCTCAAGCGCGCTGACGAGACCGTGCGACTCTGGCATCCGCTCGACTACGACTATTACCATACGCTGCGCGAAAAACTGGGCTGGACGGAGACGCCTGAGGGACTTGCTCCCATCAAACCGTAAGCGCGCGTTTCTGACATGCTGAAGCAGCTTTCTATACGTAACTTCGTCCTCATTGATCGTCTCGATATCGAGTTCGAGTCGGGCATGATCGCGCTCACCGGCGAAACCGGAGCTGGCAAATCCATCGTGCTTGATGCGCTTGGACTGGCGCTCGGCGCTCGCGCCGAGAGTGCGAACGTTCGTGTCGGTCAAAAGCAGGCGGACATTACGGCTGAATTCGACGTATCGACGAATGGCGAGGCGCGTGCCTGGTTGACTGCGCAGTCTGAGGTCGATTCCGATCACGTGGTGTTGCGCCGCGTGATTGACGCAGCAGGCAAGAGTCGCGCGCAGATTAACGGACGTCCGGTTTCGGTCACCGAGATGCGTGAATTGGGTGCGACCCTGCTTGAGCTGCATGCACAGCACGAGCATCAGGCGTTGTTGCGTGGCGCAACGCAGCGCGAGTTGCTTGACCGCTACGCCGGGGCTGAGGCGGATGTATCGGCGGTGCACGCGGCTTTTCGTCATGCGATGCAATCACGTGAAACCTTGGCGCATGCACGTGCGGCGGCGGACACGATTGCTCGTGAACGCAGCGCGCTTGAAGCGGATTTAATTGAATTACGCGCCGCCAAACTGCACGCGGAGGAGTGGACTGCGCTCACACACGAGCAGTCGCGCTTAAGCCACAGCAAAGAGTTGTTACAGACCGTCGAATCAACACGTGCTGCGATTGCCGATGACGATGGCGTGGCGGAATCGCTAGCTTCTTTGACGAGCGCGTTAGCGAGTGCTGAGCGCATCGATCCCGCGCTTTCTGAAGCGCGGTTGCTCATTGAATCAGCAAGCGTACAGCTTGATGAGGCCGCCAAATCGCTGCGCCATTACGCGGGCAAATTAAATCTCGATCCTGAACGACTACATCACGCAGAGACGCGGCTATCGATGCTCTTTGGCCTCGCCCGCAAGTTACGCGTTCGGCCGGAGGAATTGGCGGCCCATTGGCACACGCTTGAAGCACAGCTAACGGCGCTCGCAGCCGCGCAGGACATCGCTGCGCTAGAGCGGGAATGCGCTGCCTCGGAATCAGCACTGGCGGCGGCAGCAGCGAAGCTCTCGGCTCGGCGCACTACAGCCGCAAAGAAACTTGCAAAAGCAGCCACTTCGGAACTGCCCGATCTAGCGCTGCCAAATGCTGCTTTTTCGGTCACGCTTGCACCGTATGCAAAAGTCGAATCGACCGGCGCTGAGTCGGTGGAATTTACGTTTCGCTCGCATGCCAGTTTGCCGTTTGCGCCGCTCGCTAAGGTTGCATCCGGCGGCGAACTGGCGCGTCTATCGCTGGCAATCCTGGTGGTCTGCGGCGACGCAGCTGCCGTTCCCACATTGGTATTTGACGAGGTGGATGTGGGGGTGGGCGGGCGAGTTGCTGCGCAAGTCGGGCGCAAACTGCAAACGCTAGCTACGCAGCGTCAGGTATTGTGTGTGACGCATATGCCGCAAGTCGCAGCGCATGCCGATCATCACTTCACGGTGTCACGTGACAACGCGCAGAGTCCGACAACTCACGTAGCCGTACTGAACAAGAAAGCGCGCCATGCGGAAATTGCGCGGATGCTTTCAGGGCACGAAGTGGGCGTGGCGACTGAAAGGATGGCGAAGGAGCTGTTGGAGACTTCGCGGCGAGCGACGTAAGCGCTAAGCGCTAAGCGTGTCTAGCGCCGACGCTTCTTGACGATAACGGCTTTGCCGCGCTTGCCTTTGACAGCCTTGCGAACGAAGGTTTTGGGCTTTGGAATCGCCAGCACTTCGCCGGTTTCCATCCAGATTTTGACGCGATTGGCATCCCCGAGCCGTGAGAATTTGCCGACGGAATCGAGCAGAATCAGAACGACAGGACGTTGCGCGATTTGCGCGAGCATCACCACGCATCGGCCAGCTTCATTGATGAAGCCGGTTTTCTGCAATGTGATGTTCCACCCGTCAGATTTCACGAGCGCGTTGGAATTGTTGTAGTGCAACGTCTGACCGGTTGATGGCACTTGAACGTATTGGTCAGGTTGCGTGCTGTACTCACGAATCAGCGGATAGCGCTGCGCTGTTTGCACAAGCACCGCCAGATCGCGTGCCGTCGAGACGTTCTGAGGCGACAGGCCGGAGGTGTCGACATAATGTGTATTTACCATGCCAATCGACTTCGCTTTGGCATTCATCGCGGCGACGGCTGCCGCGAGACCACCGGGAAAATGGCGGCCGAGCGTGCTGGCAGCGCGATTTTCCGACGACATGAGCGCGAGTTGCAGCATTTCGCGGCGTGACAATTCGCTGCCAATCGACAGCCGTGAGCGGGTCGCTTTCAAATAGTCAAGATCGTTCAGATCAACGGACAGGCGCTCGTCCATGTTTTGCTGCGCGTCGAGCACAACCATTGCCGTCATGAGTTTGGTGATGCTCGCGATCGGGGTGACGGTATTTGCGTTTTTGGCGTAAATCGGTTCGCCGGAACGGGCGTCAAGAATCAGCGCAGCGGACGAAAGAAGGTTCGGACCTTGCGCAAATGCCGTTGTTTGTGTGAAAAAAGCGCCAAACGCCAACGTACCCGTTAGAAAAAGTCTAATAAAAACAATGCTGACGGTCATATTCTTCATTTTGCACTTCAATTGTAAGCGGTTCTACCGGAATGGGTGAACCACTGTCGGCCAAAACAGCAAAAAATAGGCCTGAACACGACGCGTCGTTATATTCGTGCGCCGATGAGAGCCACTTGCCAACCGGCTTTTTTGCGGGGCGATGCAGCGGGTCAATCGACCTTTGCGCCACTCTGCTTCACAATTCTCGCGTATTTTGGCAATTCCTTGCCGATGAAAGCCCGGAATTCCTCAGGCGTGCTGGCAGACGGTTCCGCCCCGCTGGCCAGCCATTTTTCGCGCAGATCCGGTGCGGCAAGCGCTTTTGCGGTCTCGACGGAGAGTCGCTTGACGATTTCGGGTGGCGTTCCGGCGGGCGCAAACAGGCCCCACCAAGTGAACACGTCGAAGTCTTTGATCCCGACTTCAGCCATCGTCGGCAAATCGGGCGCAAGGGCACTGCGCTTCGGAGTGGTGACGGCAAACGCTTTTAATTTGCCCGCCTTGATCTGCGGCGCGCTGGAGGCCATGTTGTCAAACATCATTTGCACTTGTCCGCCAAGCAAGTCCGTCATAGCCGGGCCAGCACCTTTGTATGGCACATGGGTAATCGGCGTTCCGGTTTCCAGTTTGAACAATTCGCACGCGAGGTGTCCCGCGCTGCCGTTACTGCCGCTGGCGCAGTTAACCTTGCCGCCGCTTGCTTTGGCGTAGGCGATGATGCCCGCGACGTCATTGGCGGGAAGCGCATTTGGGTTGGTGACAAGCACATTTGGCGTCACCACGACGAGCGAAATCGGTGCGAAATCTTTCACTGCGTCATAGGGCATTTTGGAGTAAAGCGACGGGTTAACCGCGTGCGTCGACAACGCCCCCATGCCCAGCGTGTAGCCGTCCGGGCTTGATTTGGCGACCGCATCCATCCCGATATTGCCGCCCGCGCCGGGGCGGTTGTCGACGATGACTTGCTGACCCAACTGCTCTGAGAGTTTTTGCGCCAGCGCGCGGGACGTGACGTCGACCGAGCCGCCCGCCGGGAACGGAACGATCAATCGGATCGGTTTGTTGGCGTAGGCGGTTTGCGCGTATGCGACGTCTACAAAGGAGCAACTGACGGCGGCACCGAGCATGGCCAACAGGGTCGAAGCGCGAAGGCGTCGGAGCGATGGAGTGAGAAGCATGATTTGCAGGATTTACCGATTGACAACGAACTCACATGATATGGAATGCCGCAACGCAACATGACGGCAAGCCCGTGCATAATGTTCAAAAACCGGATGTAGTAGTTAAGTCTCATGAAGAAATCGATTTACGGCATTGTCGTCGCCGTGCTGGGTGCTGTGTTGGGTGCGGGCGTAATGTTTATGTTCGGCTTGGGCAAACCGTCGGCACCTACGGCAACCGCTACGCAGCCCGCAAAATCCGGCAACGCATCGTCGCCCACGCCACCTGTGGCAGCCGGCGCGGCGAGCAAGGGCGCGGGTGGCGCTGGCCCTCAAGCTGGTGGCGGTGCGCCCGTCGAACTGGGCAAACCAGAAAAACTCAATTGGCCAAAAACAGTGACGGCGGTCGGCAGCTTGCGCTCCGACGAATCAGTGATCATTCGCGCTGAGCAATCGGGCCGCATCGTTGCGCTCAATTTCAAAGAAGGACAGCCGGTGCGCATGGGCCAAATGCTCGTGCAGCTCGACGATTCAGTCGCACGCGCCGAACTCGAACAATCGAAGGCTAATCAGAAATTAGCAAAGGCCAAATTTGATCGCGCTATTGAATTGAAAGAACGCAATTTCATTTCGGGACAAGCCAAAGACGAGGCCGAAAACGCAATGCGTGTCGCTGACGCCACAGTCAAGCTTTCCGAGGCGAAGCTGACCAAGCTTTTCATCAAAGCGCCGTTTTCGGGGACGGTCGGCTTGCGCACGGCAAGCCTCGGCGATTACGTCAAAGACGGTCAGGACATCGTGAATCTGGAGAAGACCGATCCCATCAAGGTGGACTTCAAAATCCCGGAAGTATTTCAGTCAAAAGTGCGCGTCGGGCAATTGCTGGCAGTGACGCTGGACGCACTACCGGGGCAGCCATTCAACGGCAATGTCTACGCGGTTAATCCGCAGCTCGATACGGCCGGTCGCGCCGTCGTACTGCGGGCGCAGATGACGAATAAGAACGGTCAGCTTAAGCCCGGCATGTTTGCTCGCGTACTGCTGACGCTCTCCGACACGGGTGCCGCCGTGGTGGTGCCAGAGCAGGCTTTGGCGATGCAGGGTGAAGAACAAATCATGTATCGCGTGGTTGACGGTCGTGCGCTGCGCACCAAGGTCGAAGTCGGCCAGCGTCGTGACGGCAAAGCCGAAATTCTCGATGGTGTTGGCGCCAACGACACCATCGTAATCGCGGGTTGGCAACGTTTGCGCGACGGTGCGCCCGTGCGGCCTGCGGCGAGTGGTAGCGCGACGCCGATGGGGGCATCTCCTGGGGCTGCACCTGTCAAGGAAAAGGGATAACCGCTTTTCGATGAAAGCGCCTTTTTACTGGGGCTAGGCTCCGTTTTGTTTAATAATCGACTTTAGTAGTTATCACCCTTTAGCCCCTGTGTGCAAAGGGTTTGTTGTAAAAGTTGTTGGCACACAATTGCCAACGCGGGGAGCAAACGCATGAATTTCTTTGACCTCTGCATCAAACGCCCCGTGCTCGCCACGGTGCTCTCGTTGGTGGTGGTGTTGCTTGGGCTGATTGGT
>JBBRGY010000067.1:0-11265 GCA_038223495.1 Burkholderiales bacterium
CCGGCAACACCCACGCCCAGAATCACGACGCGCGCGGCTTTCACCGTGCCCGCCGCCGTCATCAGCATCGGGAAAAATTTAGGGTAATGATTCGCCGCAAGGATCACGGATTTGTAACCCGCAATGTTTGCCTGCGAGGACAACACATCCATACTTTGTGCCCGCGTCGTGCGCGGCGCTTTATCCATCGAGAACCCGTTCACACCATGCGCTTTGAGCGCAGCGATGCCTTCTGCATTGAACGGATTCAACAGACCAATGATATTTGCGCCATTTTTAATAGCGGCTAATTCGGCGGCGTTGGGCCCGCGAACTTTAAGCACGATGTCGCTTGCTGCGAGCACTTCTTGCGCGCTGGCTTTAATCGTCGCGCCCGCCGCAGCGTAGGCGTCGTCGAGCAGGCTTGATGCGTTGCCCGCGCCCGATTCCAGCACTATCGTAATGCCAGGAATCGCAGCAATTTTCTTGACCGTTTCCGGTGTGGCGGCCACGCGTGTTTCCCCCGCTGCCGTTTCCTTAATGATGCCGATCTGCATCGGACACCTCCCCTTTTCTATTGACCCGGAAGAGTGTAGCCGCTTTCGCAGCCGACGTTCCGGGATAACCCACCTTAGACGAGACGTTCGTGTTGCGATAATTTAGAGTTGTGTACTTAAACAAATATTTTGGGGAAATGATGTTTAGTTCGATAGTGAGTATGAAACGCGTGGCGCTAGTCGCCGCGCTAGGTTTGACCGTAGCCACCAGCCAGGCGGCAATGCTGCGTGGCGCCGCTCAAAATGACATTTTGACCGCCGATCCACACTCGCAGAACCATGCGACCACAAACGCGATTTTGATGCATGTGTACGAGGGCTTGACGCGCTACAACGTGAAATATGATGTCGAGCCAGCGCTCGCCACCAAGTGGACGTATATCTCTCCCACACAGGTGCGTTTCGACTTGCGCAAAGGTGTGAAATTCCACGATGGCACGCCGTTTACCGCCGATGACGTCGTGTTTAGTTTCAATCGCATCAAGCAGCCGCAAGGCACGATGCAAATCTACATCGCTGGCATTTCGGACGTGAAAAAGATCGACGACTACACCGTCGACTTCATCATGCCGGCACCGAACCCGATTCTTCTTAGGAACATCATCGATTTCCGGATCATGAGTAAGGCTTGGGCGGAAAAAAACAAAGCGACGAATATTCAGGATTACAAAGCGAAGGAAGACACCTACGCTTCACGCAATGCAATGGGCACCGGCCCCTACATGTGGAAGGGCTGGGCGCCTGAGCAGAAGATCGAGTTCGTCGACAACCCCAATTGGTGGAGCAAAAAAGACGGCAACGTCACGGCCTACAACTACCTGCCGATCAAGGCCGATGCGACGCGGATTGCCGCCCTCATCGCTGGCGACGTAGATCTCGTGACCGAAGTGCCACCGCAAGACGTTGAACGCCTGAAAAAGGATCCAAAACTGCGCGTGATGGAAGGCATTGAAGTGCGCACCATTTTCCTCGGCATGGATCAGTTCAGCGACGAGGCAAAGTACACCAACGTCAAGGGCAAAAACCCGTTCAAGGACAAGCGTGTGCGCGAAGCGCTCTCGCTTTCCGTTGATCGCGAAGGCATCAAGCGCGCGATCATGCGTGGGCTCTCCGTTCCAGCCGGCATGATGGTGGCTCCAGGCGTAAATGGCTACAGCACAGACATCGACAAGGCTGAATACAACCCAGCCAAAGCGAAGAAACTACTGGCGGAAGCGGGCTATCCCAATGGCTTTGAGCTCACGCTCGATTGCCCGAATAATCGCTATACCAATGACGAAAAAGTCTGTCAGGCCATCGTTGCCATGTGGGCCAAAATCGGCATGAAGCCCAAGTTAAATTCGATGAATTTCGCGCCCTACATCGCGAAGATTCAAAACTTCGACACCAGTGTTTACATGCTCGGTTGGGGGGTGGCGACGTACGACGCGCTGTACTCGCTGCAATCTCTCGTTCGCACCAAAACCACCGGTGCCGATGGCAACTTCAACCTCGGTCGGATTAACGATACGCGTCTTGACGCCATCATCGATCAGCTGAAAATCGAGCCCGATGAAGTCAAGCGCAACGCCTTAATCCGCCGCGCCCTCGAGCGCACCAAAGAAGAGGCCTATTACGTCACGCTGCATCACCAGATTCGTCCCTGGGCGATGAAGAAAGAAGTGACCACGGTTCATCGCTCGGATGATCGCCCTGAAGCCCGATTTGCCAAGGTTTCGGGCGCGGGCTCGTAGGCTTTGCACTGACAACCAAAAGGCACCTTCGGGTGCTTTTTTGTGGCTCATCGGCAGTACGGCTTTCGCTTGTAAAGTCCACTGCATAAGGGCCACATCACGTTTTACATGAAAGTAGACTTTTGGTAATTTAGCCCACCAGCTCTCGCACAGGCGTTAATTCAAACAAATGCTGTCATTCCCGGATCGCAAATATGCGGACTGTTATTTGACACGGTCTCAACAGCCGTCTCGCTCAGTCCGCGTCTGCGATCAACGGAAGGATGGCCCGCAGGCCCGCCAGAAATGACTTCACCGTTAGTTGCAGCACCGCCTCAACTGGCAATTGGCTTGGTCCCCCATATACCTCACGGCGGATCGCCAGGTGGGAGACCGCGCCGTGGAGAATCCAGCCGATTTCTCTTAATTCCGCCGGATTTTCCGGGATATGCAAGCCGGCCTCATGGGCGGCTTCCTTGACAATCGTGTCTAGCAAACGCGTGATGATTTCAGCGATGTAGGTAGGCGCCATTTCTACTTCGGCCAAAGAGGCATACAGAAAAAGCCGCAACCAGCGTCTTGTCAGCACGGCGTCGTAATACTCCCGGTAGAAAGCGTTGAGCCGCTGCTCAATCGGCTTGCTGCGATCACCCAACTGGACAAACCAGACGGCCTTGAAGACGCCCGCAATTTCTGTTTCGTAGACTGCATTGATCAGCGCGGATTTGTTGGGAAAGATGCTGTAGAGCAAGCGCTGCGAAATGCCGCACGCGTCCGCCAGCGCACGGGTTTGAGCGGTGAGGCCGTATTCGGCAAAAAATTCGTACGCTTTGGCCAGCACTTGCGCACGCCGTTGTGTTGCAGGCATTCGGACCGTGACGCGGCGCTCGCCCGCCTTGGGCGCGAGCGATTTTTTTTTGCGGCTATTGGCGCTCAGAAGATCGGATTTAGCTTTCATTGATCGAGGCTCACTTGGTGGCACAATATATCGTCAGGTGATGACAAACGTCCAGTGCTGACTGCTACGAAGCTGCTGTGCTGGCATTTTTTATGCTTAGGGGAGACCATGATTTTTGAGATGCGCACCTATCAGATTCAGCCCGGCAAGGCAGCTGAATTTCTGAAGATCTACCAGACAAACGGCCTGCACATCATCACCCAGTATGCCCAATTGATTGGCTGCTGGACAAAGGAGTCGGGGGTCCTCAATTCTGTGGTCTTTCTTTGGGCTTACGACGATATGGGCCACCGCAGCAGCCAGCGCGCGAAGATGGGGCAGGACGCAGCATGGCTGGCTTTCGTGCCCAGCATCCTTCCCTTTCTGGTGCATCAGGAAAGCGTGTTTCTGAACCCGGTTTCATTTTCCCCCATTAAGTAGACTCGTCGGCGTGCATGACTATGGCGCCGGACAGAAGACGGTGGTTAAATCGTCAACTGACGATGTAAAACCCAAAAACGCAAATTTTTGTTAGGCAAATACTTTGAAGGATCACATCATGAGCAAGTTATGGACATACGAAACCAGTCGCCGCGATTTCCTGAAAATGACCGCTGCGACGGGCGTTGCTGGCACCGGGTTGCTGGCATTACCAGCGTACGCTCAGGGTTCGCCACTGAACTTTCACACCTGGTCAGCAGGTGTGGACGTTGTCAAGAGTCACCTGACAGCCTTTGAAGCGAAGACGGGCATCAAAGTGAACTACAGCAACTCGCCATGGGCGCAGTATCGTGACGCCATGGTGACCAAATTTGTGGGCAAAGCACCACTGGACGTCATGTGGGTGTCTGACAGCTGGTTGCCCGAGTGGGCAGATGCGGGCTGGCTTGCGCCGATCAACGGATATCCCGAGCTCATGAAGTACAACGCCGATGCCGACGACTTCGCCACCAAATCCATGCAGTACAAGGGCAAGCAATACGGGCTGACCTATTACTCGGATTACATGGCCTTCTTCCACGATGCCGAAAAGCTCAAAAAGGTTGGCATCAAGGAACCACCCAAAACGTGGGATGAGGTGGTTCAGCAGTCGTTGCTAATCAAAAAAGCAGGCGTGTGCGAGTACCCGCTGATGCTGTCCATGGCGAAAGAAAGTTGGCTTATCGAGTTCATGACCGCCATGGTTTACTCCAATGGCGGCCGCTTTGTTGACGACAACGGCAATCCGGTGATGGCTGACCCTCAAAAAGGCGCTGTCAAAGCCCTGCAGTGGATCGTGGATGCGGTCAACAAGCACAAAATCGTGTCGCCGGCGTGCGTCGAAACAGGCGAGCTCAATGGTTTGAAGTCCTTCACCTCAGGCAACCACGCATTTTCCCTGTTAGCGCGTTATCGCGTACGTACCCTGAATGACCCCAAGCAATCTTCAATTGCTGGTCACGTTAAGCAATCCCTCATGCCCGCGGGTCCCGGCGGCTCTAATGCGACCGTCGGCTGGCTGCGCTTTTACGGGATGACGCCACAAGCGGCAGCAGACAAGACGCGCGCTGCTAATGCCGTCAAGCTGATTGAATGGTACGGAGGTAAGGCTGATGGCAAGTACCAGTTCCAGAAGATGATGTTCGCCGATATTGGCTCGGGCTTTGCGGTCAAAGAGTTATTCAAAGATCCCGAGGTGAAGGCCATCTATGACAAATATTCTGACATCGCAATGTACGAAAAGCAGCAGCAGTTCGCGCGCAAGAAGGATGTCATCGCTCGCTGGTTCGGCGAATGGGATGAGGTCAACAGCTCGGCTTGGCAATCGGCCATCATTGGTAAGAGCACTGTTGCCGACGCGCTGAAAAAATCCACGGTAGCGTGGAACGATATGCGCAAGTAAGTTTGCTTGGGTGGACGCATTGACGACTGCCCACGGTTAGGCGACCAGAAGAACCCGATGAAAAATCCAGTCAACGCGTTTCGGCGTGCCATCCAGTATCCCGTCAGCGCGTACGACCAGAAGAGCGCCATGCTGCTTCTGGCACCGATGATGGTGGTGCTGATGGTGGTTGCCGTGTTTCCGGTGCTCTATTCGTTCTGGATCAGCCTCTTTGATCTGAAGTTGACTCGACCGAACCGAGTTCCGTTCGTCTGGTTGGATAACTACGGCAAGATTTTTCAGGATCCGCTTTTTTGGGAGTCGGTCACACGAACGACCTCATTCACGCTGATGTCGGTGAGCGCCATCATGCTGATCGCGCTTTTGATGGCCTTGCTGCTCAATGAGGAGTTCCGGGGACGGCGCATTCTCTCGGCTGTCTTGCTGGTTCCCTGGGCGATTCCCTACGTCGCAAATGGGCTGATGTGGAAGTGGATTTATGACTCGGGTTACGGGGCGCTCAACGGCCTGATGCTGCAGCTGGGGTTGATCGACAAGTACGTGGTCATGCTCGGTGATGTGAACAAGACCATGGGACTGATCACCAACGCCTTTGTCTGGAAGGAGGTGCCGCTTGCGACTATCTTGCTGTTGGTCACGCTCAAATCAATCCGAGCGGATTTATACAGTGCAGCCAAGGTGGATGGTGCCAATGTCTGGCAGCGGTTCGTTCACATCACATTGCCCGCACTGGTGCCAGGTTTCGCCTTGGTCATGATCTATGAAACGATGATGGCGATCCGCCATTTTGATTTGTTCTTCATCCTGACCGAGGGCGGGCCGGCCGAGGCGTCCTATGTGCTGGCCTGGCAGGTGTATGTGGAAACGTTCCGCAAACTGTCATTTGGAACTGGTGCCGCATTGGCGTACATCATGGCGATCGTTACGTTCACGCTGGCCTTCTTCATCATTCGCAGCACTAGTCGCAAGCTCTGAGGACTTGATTCATGGGAATTCGCCACTTGGGTCGACGAGCTTTGCTGTTTTTCGCTTCGTTGCTATTCATCGTGTATGTGCTGGCCCCCATCGGGTGGCTCCTGTCGTCCTCATTCCAGTCCGAGGCTGAAATCACCTCTGTGCCACCGCACTGGATGCCGCATGAGCCAACGCTCGAGAACTTCAGGGCGATATTCGAAGCCAAAGATAAGGTGGTGACCTACGAGAACCGCAAACAGGGCGACACGGCGAGCGGGGGCTACATCCCGTCAACGGCAAAGAACTTGTTGCCCTCCATGTGGAACAGCCTGCTGGTGGCACTCGCAGTAGTGGTCCTTAATTTGCTCGTCGGTGTGCCTGCTGCCTACGCGCTCGCCAAGATTCGCTTCATTGGCCGCACAGCTTCGGTTTACTTCATGCTTTCAACGCGGGTGATTCCTGACATTGCGCTGGTGGTGCCGTTCTTTCTGTTCATCCAGAAGCTGGGACTGCTCGACAATCTCTTGGCGCTGGTCATCACTTACCTCGCCATCACGGTGCCGTTTAGCATTTTTATTCTCACCGGCTATTTTGAATCGCTGCCGGACGAGCTGGATAAAGCCGCTCGGGTAGATGGTTGCTCGCGACTGCAGACGCTGCTGCTGGTGTATTTGCCGCTCGCACTGCCCTCACTGGTGGCCGTGGTGCTGTTCACGTTTCTCACCAGCTGGAACGAGTTCCTGCTCGCGCTGATGTTCACCCAGACGCCAGCCTCGCAAACTATGCCGATTGTGGTGGCGTCGTTCACGTCAGACTTCACAATCAGTTTTTCTTTTATCAATGCGGCGGGTGCGCTGGCGATCATCCCGCCAGTGATCATTGCCATCATGTTTGAACGCTACATCGTGTCCGGTCTGACGGCCGGTGCAGTCAAGGGCTAGTTCCAATGCAAGTAGCCCCTCAGGAGAATTAGATTGGCGCAAATAAGATTTGAAGCAGTCCGCAAGCAATATCCCAACGGGTATGTGGCGCTGCAGAACTTGAACCTCAGTATCGGCGACAAGGAGTTCCTCGTGCTCCTCGGGCCCTCGGGCTGTGGCAAGTCAACCACGCTGAACATGATTGCAGGCCTTGAGGATGTCACCGAAGGTAATCTTTACTTCGACCAGGAAGTGATGAACACGGTACCGCCGCACAAGCGCGATGTCGCCATGGTGTTCCAGAGCTACGCGCTCTATCCAAACAAGACGGTTTACGAAAATATTGCGTTCGGCCTGCGGATGCGAAAGCATCCCAAGGACGAGATTGATCGGCGCGTGCGCGATGCTGCAGGACGCCTTGAGATTGAACCGCTTTTGGACCGGCGTCCTGACCAGCTCTCCGGCGGCCAGCGCCAGCGAGTTGCATTGGGACGTGCGATGGTGCGTCAGCCACAGGTCTTCCTGATGGATGAGCCTTTGTCGAATCTGGACGCGACGCTGAGAATTTCGATGCGCGCCGAAATCAAACAGTTGCATCAGGCGATGCAAACCACGTTTGTTTACGTGACGCATGATCAGGCCGAAGCGCTGACGCTGGCCGATCGCATCGTGGTGATGCAGCTTGGCGTTGTGCAGCAGATTGGCACGCCGGATGCGATCTACGAGCGGCCAGGCAATATGTTTGTAGCCTCTTTTCTCGGCAATCCGTCGATCAATTTTCTGCCAGGTGAGCTGATGCAGGAAGGGGACCGGCTGCTGTTTCGTCGCGGAGCATTGCGGCTTGAACTCAGCACCGACATGGCGGGACGGCTTGCGGGCCAGTCCGGTCGCACCGTCGTCATGGGTTTGCGCGCTGAAGACGTGGAAATGGGGGACGGCACCGCGGGCAAAGATAGCCTAAATGGGCGCATTCTTTCTGTGCTTCCGGTTGGCTCTGACCAGTTTCTGGAACTGGAGGTTGAGGGCACCAAAGTGTTCCTGCGTGTCGGCAAGGAAGGTCAGTACCAGGTCGACGAGAATGCATGCCTGAAGGTCAACTTGAACCGGCTGCACCTGTTTGATCAGAGCACTACCCAGAATCTGATGGGTCACGGATAGTCAGGTGAAGCCCGCTGCCTTTGCCTATTTACGGCCCGACTCGTTCGAAGCGGCGTTGCGGCAACTGTCCGAGAGTGACGGACAGGCAAAAGTAATTGCCGGGGGCCAAAGCCTGGGACCGATGATGAACATGCGTCTGGCAACACCAAGCGCGATCATTGATCTCAATGATCTCATTGAGCTATCCCGTATCCGCGATAAAGGTGAAACCATCGAAGTTGGGGCGATGACTCGTCATTTTCAGATGGCTGAATCTTCGCTGATCCAGGCCAGCTGCCCGCTTCTGGCTCAAGCCGCCCGTACTATTGGACACTACGCCATTCGCCAGCGCGGAACGGTTGGCGGAAGTCTTGCGCATGCCGATCCTGTGGCGCAGTTGTCGCTTATCGCAGTGACTTTGCAGGCCGTGATTGAAGTGGTCAGTCTACGCGGTCGCCGTGACGTGCCAGCGTCGGAGTTTTTTCTCTCGGCCATGACGACTTCCCTGGCGCCCGATGAGCTGATTCGAAGTGTGAGCTTCCCCAAGTTCTCGGCTGGCGAAGGTTCATCATTCAAACTGTTCAATCGACGCCGTGGTGACTATGCCATTGTGTCCGTCGCGGCCACCGTAGCCTTGAAACAAGACCGTGTAGCGGGCCTGCGCTTGGGCATTAATGGCATCGGGGCTGTGCCAGTTTCTCTGACGTCTCTGGTTTTGCCGTTCGTCGGCAGCAGCCCTGACCGTGACTGGGTTACGGCACTTGCACGTTCGGTGCGCACGGTCGTTGCGCCGCAAGACGACGCCCAGATTCCTGCGCTATATCGACAGGAATTGGCACAGGACCTCACTCAAAAATCTTTGCTGCGAGCACTTGAGAGGGCGCGAGCATGAGCAGTATGGATCAACAGGTGATTACGCTGACGGTTAACGGCGAAAACCGGGATGTGTCCGTCGCGCCGCGCAAGCTATTGGTCGATGTGCTGCGGGAAGATTGCCGCCTCACGGGAACCCATGTGGGTTGTGAGCACGGCGTGTGTGGCGCCTGCACCGTGCTGGTGGATGGCCGACCCCTGCGCGCCTGCCTGACCTATGCCATTCAGATGGAGGGGCACGAAGTGCTGACCATCGAATCAGTGGCCGCCAACGGCAAGCTCTCGCCGCTGCAACAGGCGTTGCATGAGGAGCACGGACTGCAATGCGGTTTTTGCACGCCAGGCATCGTGATGACCTTCGAGGCGTTCCTTAGGCAAAACCCAGCACCGACCGAGGATGAAATTCGAGAGGCACTTTCTGGCAACCTGTGTCGTTGCACGGGGTATCAAAACATTGTCAAAGCAATCCTGAAAGCGGCAACGCAGATGCGACTGGATTCGGACTATGTCGCTTCCTGAATTTCACTATATCGGCAAGGCGCTGCCGCGCAAGGAAGACTATCGACTGCTGACCGGGCACGGCTGTTATGTTGACGATCTAGAGGTGCCGGGTGCGTTGCATGCCTGCTTCGTCCGCTCGCCGCATGCCCACGCCCGCATTCTGGCGTTTGATGTCAAGCTCGCCCTTGCGATGCCAGGCGTGGTTGCCGTCGTAACCGGTGAGGACCTTGCGCAATGGACCACGCGAGCACGCATGGCGCCACCCATTGAGGGTTTGCAGCCGATGGAGATGGACACGTTGCCGATTGACAAAGTGCGCTTCCAAGGTGATCCGGTGGCTTGTGTTATTGCGACGGACCGCTATCTGGCCGAAGACGCGATGGAGCAAGTTCGAGTCGACTACGACCCGCTGCCCGCCGTCACAGACATGTGGCAAGCATTGGATCCGGCGGCGCCCCGCGTTGACGAGACCCTGTCATCCAATCTGGTTTCGCATCAGCACGCTGTTCATGGCGACCCAAAAGGCCGTCAACGTGACGCACATCGTGTCGTTGAACGAACGTTTGCCATGCACCGCCAGACCCATCTCCCGATCGAAACCCGGGGTTGCATCGCTATATGGGATGAGGGGCGATCGCATCTGACTTTTCATGTCGGCACGCAGGTGCCGCACCCTTATCGCACGACTCTGGCGGGCCGCTTGCGACTGTCCGAGTCACAGGTAACGGTGATCTCGCAGGACGTTGGCGGCGGCTTTGGCCAGAAGATTGCGCTGTACCGCGAGGAGCTGACGGTTGCAGCCATGGCGCGGCATCTGAAGCGCCCGATTCGCTGGCGTGAAGACCGGCTTGAAAATTTGTTGTCCTCGTCACAGGCACGCGAGGACGCTTGCCTTACGCGTGCGGCGGTGGATGCCCAAGGTCGACTGCTGAGTCTTGAGCTGGAGATCCTCGAGGATTTTGGCGCCTATAGTTTTTATCCCGGCAACTATCTGGCGCGAGTGGTCGCGATGATTCTGACCGGCCCCTATAAGGTTCAAGACTACAGTTACGACGTGCGTGTGGTGCTGAGCAACAAGGTAGGTAACGGCCCGATGCGAGCGCCAATGGCGATCACCAGTTGGTTGATGGAAGGCACGCTCGATGCTGTCGCGCGTGAGCTTGCGCTCGATCCTTTAGATGTGCGCCGAATCAACATGCTGCATGCCGATGAGCTGCCCTATCGAATGGCCACGGGCGAGCTGCTGGCAGACATCACACCGCGTGAAACGCTGGAGGCAGCCGTTGCCGCGATCGGCTATGAGGATTTCAGAAAACGACAGCAAGAAGGGCGTGCCAGGGGCGCTTATTTGGGTCTGGGCATTTGTACGGTGGTTGAATCCACCACCTATGGTTCCCAGTTTTATAAGGCAGCAGGTATTGCCGGGTCGGGTCATGAAGCTGCGTGGTTGCGCATTGAACCTACGGGTGTTGTCAATGCGTCTGTTGGGCTCGGTGCGACAGGCCAGGGCTACGAGACCTCGTTGGCTCATGCGGTCGCCGAAGGCTTGGGCGTGTCAACCGAATGTGTTCGAATCTATCTCGGGCACACAGATATCGCTCCCTATGGCATGGGCAGTCGCGGCGCACGCGGTGGCACTGCGGGCGGTGGTACGCTGTATTTGTGCGCCCAAGAGGCTCAGTCCAAGGTGCTGGCGATTGCGGGCACGCTGCTCGGCACGACTGAGCTGAACGCGTTGCGTTTGCGCGATTCGCAAGTCGAGCAGATGATCGACGGTCTTTGGGTTGCAACGACCGTCTCGCTGGCAGATGTT
>JBBRGY010000068.1:0-11208 GCA_038223495.1 Burkholderiales bacterium
GTTGGTTGGCCATCCGCTGCCTCGTGGCCCTACATCCTGACCTCGGTCATCATTCACATTGGGTATTACATCGCCTTGTCGGGTGCCTACAAACACGGCGATATGGGCTTGACCTATCCGTTGATGCGCGGCGTGGCGCCCTTGCTGGTGGCAGTGTCGGCGGCATTTACCGTTAACGAGCATTTGTCGTCGCTCGCGTGGGCCGGCGTGATCGGCGTATGTGCCGGCGTGCTGGTGCTCGGGCTCAGTCGTCATGCGCTTGACAATCGGCGCGCGACACTTTTCGCGCTGACCAACGCAGTGGTGATCGCGACTTACACCGTCGTTGACGCGCTCGGCGCACGGGC
Source organism: Burkholderiales bacterium (assembly GCA_038223495.1). Classification (GTDB taxonomy): domain Bacteria; phylum Pseudomonadota; class Gammaproteobacteria; order Burkholderiales; family Casimicrobiaceae; genus Casimicrobium. The sequence continues at coordinate 348 of JBBRGY010000068.1, forward strand.
GTCTGGCAATGCCTTGCAATACGTCGTGGCATTGTTCGTGCTGGACGGTTGGCCATTTGCGGCTATCGTGCTCGCGCGGCGGGGTCGCGTGGCGTGGCCGTATGCGAAGGCGCGTTGGCCGATCGCGACGGGTGGTGCGTTGGCCTCGCTCGGCTCTTACGGCATCGCGCTGTGGGCCATGACCCGCGCGCCGGTGGCCACGGTTGCGGCGTTGCGCGAAACGTCGGTGTTGTTCGCAGCGCTGCTTGGAAGTTGGCTGTTGAAAGAAAAATTTACTCCGCGACGCGCGCTCGGAACCTGTGTGATCGTGGGCGGTGTCATGGCGTTGAGATTAGGGTAGAAATTGTTATCAGCTTTTCGCTGAAACAACGCTTTTATCGGGGCTAGCTCGCAATTTACGCAACAGTTGATTTGTGACGAATCGAGCGATTAGCCCCTGTGCAGAGGTCTTTTAGAGAAAAAGCTGATGCGCAATTTGCAGAAAAATTGATGAAATGAATCTTCCTTCGCACGCAGAAATCATCATCGTTGGTGGCGGCATCGTTGGCTGTTCTACCGCGTATCACCTCGCCAAAATGGGTAAGCGCGACGTGCTACTGCTCGAACAGGGCAAGCTCACGTGCGGCACCACGTGGCACGCAGCCGGACTCGTGGGGCAGATGCGGCCTAACCGCAATATGACGAGCATGAGCAAATACGGCATCGAGCTGTATTCAAGTCTTGAAGCCGAAACCGGGCTGGCGACGGGCTGGAAACAATGCGGTAGCGTGAACGTTGCAGCGACTAAGGAGCGCATGAAAGTATTGCGCAAACAGGTGGCGCTGGCGAAGAGTTTTGGCGTGGATGTCGAAGAGATTTCGCCGCAGCGGGCGGGCGAACTCTTTCCGCTGATGCGGACCGATGATTTGCACGGCGCGATCTGGATTCCGGGCGATGGCAAGGCAAACCCGGCTGATCTGGCAATGTCATTGGCGAAAGGCGCGCGCAACTATGGCGTGCGAATCGTCGAAGATATTGAAGTCACCGGCGTGATCATCGAGCACGGCCGCGCGGTGGGTGTGCGCACCGCGCAAGGCGATGTGCGCTGCGAGGTCGTGGTGAACTGCGCGGGGCAATGGGCGCGGCAATTTGGCAAGCTCGCTGGGGTGAATGTGCCGCTGTATTCCGCCGAGCATTTTTATGTGGTGACCGGCAAGATCGACGGCGTGCATCCAATGCTGCCGGTGATGCGCGACCCGGATGGATTCATTTACTACAAGGAAGAGGTCGGCGGCCTGTTGATGGGAGGCTTCGAGCCGAAGGCCAAGCCTTGGAAGGTCGATCCGATTCCGTCGACGTTTCAGTTTGAGCTCCTCGGCGAGGACTGGGATCAGTTTGAGCCGTTGATGACCAACGCGATCCACCGTACGCCTTGCCTGGTGACCGCTGAAATCAAGATGCTGCTCAACGGGCCGGAGAGCTTTACGCCAGATGGTAATTTCATTCTCGGTGAAGCGCCTGAGCTCGGCAATTATTTTGTCTGCGCAGGATTTAATTCTTCGGGCATCGCGAACTCTGGCGGTGCCGGACGCTTGATGGCGGAATGGATCATTGGTGGCGAAGCACCGAGCGATTTGTGGGACGTGGATATCCGGCGATTTGGAAGTTTCACCGGCAACCGCAGGGCGCTGTTTGATCGCACGGCGGAGACGCTGGGTTTGCATTACGCCATGCGCTGGCCGAGGCAAGAGCTTGAGACGGCGCGTCCGCTGCGCACGTCGCCACTTTACGATTTGCTGCTTGCAAAAAACGCGGAGTTCGGCAGCAAAAATGGCTGGGAGCGAGCGAATTATTTCAAACCGAAAGGCGTGTCTTGCCCAGAGTTCGGGCTCGATAAACCGGACTGGTTGCCGTGGGTGATTGAGGAACAACGCGCGACGCGGGAGACGGTCGCGCTTTACGACCAAACTTCATTTTCCAAGTTGCTTTTGCAAGGGCGCGACGCACTCAACGTGTTGCAACGGTTGTGTGCGAATGAAATCGATATTCCGGTCGACAAAATGGTTTACACCGCGATGCTCAATGCGCGCGGCGGGTTTGAGAGCGATCTCACGATCATTCGTTTGGCCCACGCAAAATTCTTGATCGTCACCGGTTCCGCGCAGACCGTGCGCGATGCGGACTGGATCAATCGCAACATCGGGCCTGATGAACACGCAGTGCTCACAGACATCACCGCGCAGCTCTGTGTGCTCTCCGTCATGGGCCCGAAATCGCGTGAATTGTTGTCTCGCGTGAGCCCCGATGATCTGTCACCAGAAGCGCTCAAGTTTTCGTGGACGCGCGAGATTGACGTTGGTTTCGCGCGCGTTCGCGCCGCTCGCATGAGCTATGTGGGCGGACCGGGATTTGAGCTCTACGCTCCCGTAGAAATGACGCGTCACGTGTATCTTGCGTTGATGCAAGCGGGCGCTGATTTGGGAGTTCGTGATGCCGGTTACTACGCGCTCGATGCGCTGCGCATTGAACAGGGACGGCGTGCCTGGGGCGCAGAACTGGGGCCGGATGAGACGCCGTGGGAGGCGGGTCTGAACTGTTCCGTGAAGCTCGACAAGCCGTCTGATTTCATCGGGAAAGCGGCATTGATCAAAGCGCAGGGTCAGCCGCCGCGCAAGAAATTGGTGACACTCGTATTTGATTCGCCAGAACCGTACGCATGGGGTGGCGAGGCTATCGTGCTGAACGGAGAAACTGTGGGTGAAATTTCGTCGGTGGGCTGGAGCCCGCTCGCAAATGCTTGCGTCGCGCTCGGTTATGTTCGCGGCGTGGGTGCGAATGTGGCGCACGACGGCACACCAGCGCAGATCGAATTGTGGGGTGACGCCGTGCCCGTGAAGCTTTATGATCAATGGCCGAAACGTCCTCATTGAAGCGCTCTTTTCATGATGCAAAACACCCCTGACTGGGTCCTCCGTCTCCGCGCCTTGTCCGATCAACCTCCGTTGCGCGAACGCGTGCCAATCACGTGGGGCGGTATTGAAATTGGCGACGCCGAGCCAGCGGTGTTGCAGCAGATTGAGCGTGCGTTTTCCTATCAGCGGGCGACGGTCTTGCGCAAAGAGCCTCACGGATGGCGCATTGACGGCAATTTGACCGAAAGCCTCGCACGTATTGCGTTGGTCATGCGCGACTTAAAACTTACCCACGTATGGCGCAACGAGCAGCTGCCTGTACTCGATAGTCGCAGCAGCACGCTCGGCACGATTGAGCGCGCAGCGGTACGTCCGTTGGGACTCTCGACGCGAGCAGTGCATCTGGTGGGCGAAACCTCTGACGGGCAATTCTGGATTCAGCAACGCGCCTTGACCAAGGCAAATGATCCGGGATTGTGGGACACGTTGATGGGCGGCATGGTCAGCGCGGTGGATACGCTGGAAACGGCGCTTGAGCGTGAGACGTTTGAAGAGGCGGGCTTGCAGCTTCACACGCTGTTCGGGCTGGCGCATGGCGGTCTGGTCCAGATTCATCGGCCGACGCAGGATATCGGTGGCGGCTATGCAACGGGTGGATTTATTCGCGAGCGCATTGACTGGTATCGCGCGACGGTGCCCGCCAATTGTGTTCCAGAAAATAAAGACGGTGAAGTCGAGCGCTTCGCCAAAGTGTCGCGCGAGTCGATGATGGCGGGCGTCGCGGCAGGTAAATTCACACTGGAGGCCGGGTTGGTGATTGCGGCTTCGTTGGGGTTTTAATCGCGGCTACATCGAAAGCGCGATGCCCGCAATGGCGCCCGCGCCGATCATCCAGAGCGGATGCAACTTTGTCGTCATGAACACGGCGAACGCTGCTCCCGCTAACCCCCACGCCTTCCAATCGGCAAACCCGCGCGTTAGCACCCAACAGCCCGCGAACATCAAGCCCACGGTCACAGGCGCAAGCCCCCGCAATACCACCTCGCGCCACGGGTTGCGCTGCAGCCGTGTGAACATGCGCGTGGTGATCACCATCATGACGAAGGGCGCGAAGCTGATGGCAGTTAACGCGGTCAGCGCGCCTGCGATCCCGGCGACGTGATACCCGAACAGAGCGATGTAGAGGATATTCGGGCCCGGCGCAATCTGCGCTAACGCGATGTAGCCCGCGAACTCGGATGTGGTCATCAGACCGCGCGTTTCGACGAAAAATCGGTGCATGTCGGGCACCAACGGAATGGTGCCGCCAATGCACAAAAACGACAACGAAAAATACAGCAACGCTATGTCGAAGAGTTGGTCGCTATTGTTCATAAATACGCCTCACACATGGCCTCGCTTCGAAAGCGCGACTCCGACCGCGCCACAAACTGCAAGCACGAGTGCCATATGCCACTGCGCAAAGATGGCTAATGCCGCCGCCGCCGCGCACAAGACGATACCCCACGGTCGCTTCCAGAACGGCCCACCCATCTTGAACGACATGTAGAGCAGGTAGGCGGTGGCCACAGCGGCCATGCCATGCATGGCGGACTGCACCTGTGGCACGTGGGCAAACGCGTGGTACACGCTGTTGAGTAGCAGCAATATCACGAGTGGCACGCCAACAATGCCGCTGAACGCAAGCAACGCACCAACGACGCCGTGGTAGCGAGTGCCGACGAACACCGCCAGGTTCACCATGTTTGGGCCGGGGATGGCCTGACACACAGTCACAATCTCGGTGAATTCACGCTCGTCCAGCCATTTGCGATCTTCCACCAAAACGCGCCGACCCCAGGGCAGCGCGCCGCCGAAGGCGCTGACTCCGATTTGCAGGAATGCGAGAAAGAGCGCGCGGCGGGACGGAACGAACGGTTGCAGCGCGGGAGAGTCAGTCATGATTTGATGGTAGCTCACGGGCGAGTCGCTGATTGACAGCGTTTCGATTGCTCGGGTGGCGTTTTGCCGATGAATCCGCAGCAAAAATTTTTTTCGATGCGATACAACATTTCGATGAAAACGCTTCTGATCTTGGGCTAAATGCACAAACGGTAACAAGTCGACTTGATCGATAAACATGACTGGGCCCAAATAAAACCGCCATTTCGGCACAAAGCTGTACGCTGAATCTGTCACACCGGCAAAATATCAGCATGCAAGCCAACGAATCTCCGATCTCGCCATTCGAACTGGCGATCACCATCAAGCCGACGGACATCGATGAAATGGGCCACGTCAACAATGTTGTCTACCTTTCGTGGGTGCAAGACGTTGCTATTGCTCATTGGGATTTTTTGACAACGGCAGAACACCGCGCGAAATACGCCTGGGTGGCACTGCGCCATGAGATCGATTACAAGGCCGAGGCGGTTTTGGGGGATGCGATCATTGCGCGGACATGGACTGGAATGGCACGCGGCGTTCGTTTTTCGCGCCATACGGAGATAATTCACTTAAATGAATTGGGTGACCGGAAAATCCTCGCGATAGCGATGACGCATTGGTGCCCATTGGATCGCGGCAACAGCCGCCCGACGCGACTGCCGACAGAGATCGCAGCGTTTTTCGGTAAATGAAAATCAGGAGGTTGGCGGAATGACTTTGCGAACTGGGCACTCAAAGTGCTCATGGCAATCGTGCGTGTTGCGTGCGGTGCTGATGTTGCTCGTGGCCTCGTGGCTCGGTCAAGCGGCTGCGATGGACGAAACAGCCCCGCAACGCCGACCGGTAAAAACAATTGCGCCAGAGCGCCTGAAAATAAAAACGGCGCTTGGCGAGGCGTTGGTTCCTGCCTACATGAGCTGCGACGTCAGCAAGGTGCAATCGCAGGTCAAGCGCGCGGTAATCATGGTGCATGGGCGTTTGCGCGATGCCGACAAATATTTTGATCTCAGCATGCATGCGGCGAAGTCGAGCAACGTGCTGTCGGACACGCTGATCATCGCACCGCAAATCCTCACCACTGCCGACACCGCGAGGCATGACCTGACGCCGAACTTCGCCCGCTGGAAAACCGAGGCGTGGCTCGGAGGTGACGTTGGCAAAGCACCGTTTGCGATTAGCTCATTTGAGGTGCTGGACGGCATCGTTGCTTTGTTGTCTGATCGTACGCGCTTTCCAAATCTCGAGCGCATTGTGATTGCTGCGCACTCGGGTGGTGCCCAATTTGTGCAGCGCTATGCCGTTGTTGGTCGTGCTGATCAGGTGATCACGGCCGCCGGATTGCAGCCGAACGTCGATGGCGCAGACGTATCCGCTGGCAACCATAACGTCATGCGAGTGCGCTATGTGGTCGCAAATCCTTCCTCGTATGTTTACTTCGATGCAACCCGCCCAAGGCCCGTTGATAAGTGCGCCGATTATGATCACTGGCGCTATGGGCTGATTGATCCCGTCGCCTACGTTCGTGGCGACAACAAGGCATTGGAACAGCGCTATCTGACGCGCCGTGTCATTTACCTGTCAGGTGGCAACGATGTTGATCCGAATCACTCTGCGCTCGATAAATCCTGCATGGGCGAAGCGCAAGGTGTGAACCGCCTTGAACGTAGCGTGAATTATTTTGCGCACGTACAAAAGCGCGCGAAATTTCAGAGCGTCGTGCTGCGCCACACGCGCATCGAAGTGCCCGGTGTCGCGCATGCCGCAGACCGAATGTTTAACTCGGTGTGCGGCATGGCGGCGCTGTTTGATGCGCCCGGATGTGAACTTAAACTGGGCGAGTCGTTTGTCGCCTCGACCGCCGCTGTCGCTGTTAGCTCTGCGACTGTGTCTGCGCCGGTGATTGTTCCGCTGATTGGGCACGGCCTGGAGTCGGGCTCGAAGGGGACTCGGCATTCACTGGTGAAACCGTAACCGCCACTTCGAGCGTAGGCGATCCACCGCCGCGAATGATTCCGCGCAGCGGCGGTACATCGCTGTAGTCGCGACCATAGGCGAGCTTCACGTGACTCTCGCCAGCCAGACAATCATTGGTCGGATCAAAATCCAGCCAGCCTGATTTCGGGCAATACACGCTAACCCATGCGTGAGAAGCGTCGGCACCAATGAGCCGCGGTTTTCCGGGCGGCGGTTGGGTTAGCAGATAGCCGCTCACATAGCGCGCTGCCAGACCCAACGAGCGCAGACCAGCAATCATCACCTGAGCGAAATCCTGACACACGCCCTCTTTGAGCTTCAACGCTTCGAGAGGCTGCGTGGCGGCATCGGTCGCTTCCGGTGAATATTCGAACTCGGCGTGGATGCGCTGACACAACGCTTTAGCCAGCTCAAAAACGGGTTGTGATTTCGTACTCACTGCGGAGGCGTAGGTCGCAAAGGTCGGATGAATAGGGGCCAGCGGCGAGGGCTGCGCAAACTCGCGCGCCGCGTCGTAATCCTGTCCCGCGAAATATTGCATATGCTCGGCGACGGCTTCCCAGGGCAGGCTGTCCGGCACCACCACACGGTCGAGTTTGCCCGTTAGTTCAAGCGAAAGTGCATGCGTGATGACCTCAGAGTGTGACGTCACCCACAACTCATCATGCGGCATCGCCAGCTCAAAGTAGACGCGCTGCTGACCATAACTATCAAGGCTGTAGCGCAGCGATTCCGGCTTTGGCACAATCGTTAGTTCGTGCGACAAAAGCTGTTGTGATGGCGAAGCGAGCGGTCGCATATGTGCGATGTGATGCGCCTGCTCCACCGCGTACTCATATTCGTATTTTGTTTCGTGAGTGACCGTTAATCTCATAAACCCACTACCGTATCGGTTGCTTCAGCATGACTGAAATAGCGTTGTGACAAGGCGTCCGAAATGGCGAATGCATCCAGTCGCGCGCTGCGAAGCAAAGCGATGATTGCATCAGAATCATTGGCACTGGCTAATGCCATCACTTGCTCGTTTTTCCACTGATGTGGCAATTTAAACGAAGCGAGCATCGATGGCACCGTGCCGCTCGGCGTATCGCTGAGTTTGGCGATTCTGCTGGCCAGCGTTTGCGAGATCCACGCGAGCGATCGCGGATTGTCCCGATCCAGCGCAAGCAGTTCAACCAACGATTCTGGTGCGCGCTGTTGCAAATACCGTGAGCGATAGGTAATGGTGCTGTCGAAAAAGCCGAGCACCAGTGAGAAGCCGACATCGCTGTTCAGCGTGCCCGTGTCAAAGGCCTCCGACAAAGCCTCAGCCAGTGTGCTCAGGCGCTCGATGTGCCGTCCCATCGATAACAAACGCCAGCCATCGTCCCGCGTCATGCGATCAGTCTGTGCGCCCGTCATTGCCATCACGTTTGTGGTCAACCGTTCAAGAGCCCGCAGCGCTTGCTGTGTTGTGATGTTCGGAGCCTGCTGAAGCTTTTGCGTCTCGCTGACCGCGCCATTCATAGCGGCCTCAAACTCGGTTGCGCTGGAGGCGACTAATCGCCACTGCTCAAGTGCCAAACGTTCGCGTACCGCAAACGCAGAGAAGCGCAACGACTCAAGCGTTGCCGCCACGCTGTATGCCCCCAGTTTGCCGGTCCGATCAGCAAGTGACGCAATCAGCGCGCGCTCGAATAGCGTTACCGATTTTTTGGGTGACGGAACGGCCTTGCTGACGAGTCCATTGCTCAGCGCTAATCGGTGTAACCAGTCCAGCGTTTCCGGCATCTCATCGGCGTCGCTTGCCAACGCTTCGAGGGTCACGCGCGCGAGACGCGTGGTGTTTTCCAGCCGCTCGGTGTAGCGGCCAAACCAGAACAGATTTTCTGCCGCACGACTGGCAATGCCGAGCGTGGCGCGATGTGCAGAAATCGGCGTGAGTGTAGGCGACAGTGGGATTGATTCGTCCGTGCTGTGGCCGGTGATTACCCACATATCTGCGGAGCTGCCACCACGATACATCGACACGACATCGCGACCTTCAGGGGCGATGCGCGCCAATCCGCCGGGCATCACACGCCATTGGCCCGGTCCATTCGACAGCGCAAACACGCGCACCATCGCGGCGCGGCTGGCGATGGGTGGGGTGATAGGTGAGTTCGGCGACGCCGCATTGATACCTTGCCAGCTTGGGTTGTGAGCCAGCGGCAAAAACGCCTGCGCCGAAAAATCCTCAGGGTGCAACGCAATGCGCCCTGTCCATTGCTCGCGTTCACGCACTGAGAGCGATTTGCCAATGGCTGGCACGAAGCGGCGTCCACGATCATTAAAAGTAGGCTTCAATACATAGTCGTTGAGTTGCGGCATTAAAGTGCGCAGCGCGCTGCGCTCACCACACCACCAACTCGCAATGGATGGAATCGCCAGCGTCTCGCCCATCACTGCTTTGCAAATTTTCGGCAAAAATCCAAGGATCGCCGCAGATTCAAGAAAGCCCGTGCCCGGCGCATTGGCCAGCACCACGTTGCCCGCCCGGTACGCTTGAATCAATCCCGGAATACCGAGCGCAGAATCCGCACGTAGCTCCAGTGGATCAAGAAAATCGTCATCCAGACGCCGCAATATCACGTCGATGGGCTCCAGACCCTTGAGTGTCTTAAGCCAAACGCGCTCATCGCGCACCACCAGATCGCCGCCTTCTACCAATGCAATGCCCAGATAGCGAGCAAGATAAACGTGCTCAAAATAAGTCTCGCTGTATGGCCCTGGCGTCAGTAGCACCACGCGCGCATCGGCACCTGCTGGAGAGTGCGCCATCAAACTATTGATTAGCGTCTTGTAGCTTTCAGCCAATTTGTCGACGTGCAGCGCGCGAAACGCATCCGGGAACAATCGCGACACGATCATGCGATTTTCAAGCGCGTAGCCCAAGCCCGAAGGCGCTTGAGTACGCTGAGACATTACCCACCAGTTGCCATCCGGTCCGCGCGCCAGATCAAACGCTGCAATGTGCAAAAAAGTGTTGCCACGCGGCGTAATGCCATGCGCTGGACGAAGATACGCGGGATGTCCGTGTATCAGCGCGGTCGGCAACATACCTTCGCGCACCAGCTTTTGCTCGCCGTACACGTCGGCCAGAATGTGGTTGAGCAACTCTGCGCGCTGCGATACGCCGCGTTCGATTTGCGCCCATTGCGCCTGATCGATGATCATCGGCAGCAAGTCGAGCGACCAAGGACGCGCCTGCCCGGCCATCGCATCGGAATAGAGGTTGTAAGTGATGCCGTTGTCGGCAATCTTTCGCGTCAGGCTCGCCTGAGATTGCTCAAGTTCGGCGAGCAGCGCCTCAATCGAGCGCTCGTTGGCAGGCAGCGCCGCCAGCGCCTTCTCGAAAAACGTTTGCCACGGCGGTGTGAGAGCGTCGCCGTTTGCCCCACGAAGGCCATCCAGATGACCGGCTGGCGAGCGCTTCGCAAGTGAAGCAAGTGCATTCATTACTGCTGCAACGCGGTCACCGCCGCCAGCAGTATCTATATCAAAGAGAGAGGTCATAGCCCGAGTTTACTGAGGCAGACCCTGCATTTTGCGGTCCCGCATCAATGCGTCGCATGTACTTCCCGATTGTTGTGATCACGCCCGCCGCAAATCAAGCGTGAACGGAAACTCTGGGCTGATGTTCGCCGGTTCAACACGCATACGCCCCGGTGTGTGACCCATGCGCGTAAACCGAGTCAGTCGGCGAGATTCTGCCTCGTACGCGTTGATCGGGAAGGTGCTGGGATTGCCGCCGCCGGGGTGTTGCACGTGGTACTGGCAGCCGCCGAGGCTTCGCTCCATCCAGGTGTCGACCACATCAAAGGTGACCGGCGCATGCAGCTGAATGCTTGGATGCAGTGCGGACGGCGGGTTCCATGCTTTGTAGCGCACGCTGGCGACGGAATGTCCGACGGTGCCCGTGGGTTGTAGCGGTAGTGCGATGCCGTTGGCAGTGATCACGTAACGCGAATCGTTGTGTCCAGTGACACTGACCTCCAGTCGCTCAAGCGATGAATCGACGTAGCGCACCATGCCGCCGGCGCCGCCTTCTT
>JBBRGY010000069.1:0-11124 GCA_038223495.1 Burkholderiales bacterium
TCCTCCTGAAACTTCATCGCTTTTCCTCACTGGAGCATCCCCTAATGAAACCCTCGTTCCGCCCCCTCCGTTGCTTCCGAGCGCTCGTCGCTGTGACGCTTGGTTGCGCTGCAATCGCTGTTCACGCCCAGACACTTCGCGTCGGTCTCGCTGAAGATCCAGATGCGCTCGACCCTACGCTGGCGCGTTCATTTGTGGGCCGAATTGTTTTTACAGCGCTTTGCGACAAGCTATTTGATATCGACGAAAAACTGACCATCGTCCCGCAATTGGCGACCAGCTATTCGTGGTCTGCGGACAACAAAATATTGACGCTCAAGTTACGCACCGACGTCACTTTCCACGATGGTGAAAAATTTGATGCTGCCGCCGTCAAATTCAACATCGAGCGTCATAAGACGATGCCGGGCTCCAACCGAAGCGGTGAGCTCCGGCCCGTTGTGAGCGTCGATGTGGTTGATCCATCAACGGTGCGACTGAACCTATCGGCGCCTTTCTCGCCCGTACTGGCCGCATTGGCCGACCGCGCAGGAATGATGGTCTCGCCTAAGGCCGCTCAGGCTGAGGGGGCGAAATTTTCTAACAAACCAGTTTGCTCGGGCCCGTTCAAGTTTGTGGAGCGCGTTGCGCAGGATCGCATTATTTTCGAGCGCTATGCGGGGTACTGGAACAAGGCGAATGTTCATTTCGAAAAGGTAATCTACACACCGATTCCGGATTCAACAGTACGTCTGGCTAACCTGCGATCAGGGCAGTTGGACATCATTGAACGCGTAGCACCGTCGGACGCCGAGAGTCTCAAGCGTGACAAGAATTTGAAACTCACCCGCATTACCGAGATCGGCTATCAGGGTATTACGATCAACACCGGCAAAAGCGACCAGGCGCAGAAGAACCCGCTAGGACGCGACGCGAAAGTTCGCGAAGCGTTCGAGTTATCGCTCGATAGGCAGGGCATCGTGCAAGTGGTGATGGACAACGAAGCGACTGTCGGCAACCAGTGGGTGGCACCCAACAATTCATACTATTCGAGCAACGTTCCTGTGCCCAAACGCGACGTCGCGCGCGCCAAAGCGTTGTTGAAGGAAGCTGGCGTTCCGAACCCGAGCTTTACGCTCGTCACGCCCACCACTGCGGACGCACAGCGTTTGGCGCAAGTCGTTCAGGCGATGGCCAAGGAGGCGGGATTCGACATCAAGGTCCAGTCTACCGAGTTTGCGACGTCACTCAACATGGCCGACAAAGGAGACTTCGAAGCCTACGTGCTGGCGTGGAGCGGCCGAGCCGACCCCGACGGCAACATCTACAGCTTCGACGCCTGCAAGCAACCGCTCAACTACTCCGGCTATTGCGTACCCGAAGTCGACAATCTCCTGAACCAGTCACGCAGCCAACTAAACCCCAGCGATCGCAAGAAATCCTACGAACAGATTGCCGCACGCGTGTTGAAGGATCGTCCGATCGTTTACCTTTACCATCGTAACTGGCTCTGGGCTCACAATGCCAAGTTGAGCGGAGTGCGCAGCGTGCCGGATGGATTGATTCGTATTACCGGATTGAAGCTGAACTAGGCGCCTGTTCTGATGTTCGACTTTTTCGTCAAGCGACTCGCCACCATTGTGCCCACACTGGTGTTCGTGTCGATGTTGATCTTCGGGCTTCAACAACTACTTCCCGGTGATCCCGCGAAAATTCTTGCCGGTGAGGAGCAGGACCCGAACGTTGTTGCTTACCTGCGCACGAAGCTTCACCTTGACGAACCGCTGCCCATCCGATACGGCTATTGGATCAGTGGTGTGCTGCGGGGCGACCTCGGCGAATCAGTTCGAACGCAGGAGCCAGTTCTTGATCTCATACTGCAAAAACTGCCGGTGACCCTTGAGCTAGCGCTTCTTGCCATGACAGTAGCCGTCCTGATCGGCATTCCGGCAGGCATCGTGTCAGCCGTGGCGCGAGGTTCGATCTGGGACGTGGCTGCCAACGCGTTTGCGTTGTGGGGGCTATCGACGCCGAATTTCTGGCTTGGCATCCTGATGATCTTGCTGTTTTCGGTGCAGTTGGGCTGGCTGCCTGCATCGGGGTATGTCAGTCCGTTCGAGAACTTGCGCGAGAATCTTGCGGCTATGATCATGCCAGCGTTTGTGCTGGGTAACGCGATTGCCGCCGTATTGATGCGACATACGCGCAGCGCGATGCTGCAGGTACTGAGTGCTGATTACGTGCGCACCGCGCGCGCCAAGGGTCTAACCGAGCGAGTTATCGTTCTCAAGCACACGCTGCGCAACGCACTGACGCCCATTATCACGCTGGGTGCGCTCGAATTCGGAACGTTGTTATCAGGGGCAGTGCTCACCGAGCAGGTGTTCACAATCCCCGGGTTCGGGAAGCTGATTGTGGATTCCGTTTTTAACCGGGACTACGCCGTCGTACAGGGTGTCGTGCTTTTCACAGCCACTGCCTACATAACGCTCAACCTATTGGCTGACATGGCCTATTTCGTAGTCAACCCGCGGATGCGAACATGATTGCAGGCGCAGCGCTGACCGTCGAAGGCGTTCCCGCACGGCCCGTGACCGCCGAAGCGGGGCCATGGCTACGTGGGTGGCGGCGATTGCGTCGTCGCAAGGCTGCGGTGATTGGACTGGCCATTGTGTGTGTCTTCGTCGCGATGGCCGTATTTGCACCTTGGATTGCTCCGTTCGATCCAATCGAGACTAGTTGGAGCGCTATTCGCAAAGCGCCATCCGCCGAACATTGGTTTGGTACCGACGAAATTGGCCGCGACGTGTTGTCACGCGTCATTTGGGGAACCCGAGCCTCGTTGTTGGCTGGCGTGGTTTCAGTGTCGATTTCGCTAGTGCTTGGCGTTTCGATCGGTTTGACGGCGGGTTTTGTGGGTGGTTTTGTTGACGGATTGATTTCACGCATCACCGATGCGTTTCTTGCGTGTCCTTTCCTGATCCTCGCCATTGCGCTGGCTGCGTTCCTCGGCCCAAGCTTGACCAACGCGATGATCGCAATCGGCGTATCAGCCACGCCCGTATTCGTTCGACTGACGCGCGCACAGGTGCTTAACGTCAAGGTCGAGGACTATGTTGAAGCGGCACGAGCCATCGGCAACTCACCGCTGCGCATCGCCTGGCGCTACGTGCTACCCAACATCCTGCCGCCCGTAATGGTGCAGGCAACGCTCGCCATTGCGGCCGCAATCATTGCCGAGGCAAGTCTGTCGTTCCTTGGGCTCGGGCAGCAGCCGCCAGCGCCGAGCTGGGGCAGTATGCTCAACACGGCAAAGAACTACATCGAAAACGCGCCATGGATGGCGATCTGGCCTGGGCTTTCAATTTTCATGCTGGTGTTATCGTTCAACCTGTTCGGCGACGGCCTGCGCGACGCCCTCGACCCACGCCTGCGTTGACACCTCGGTTCACAACGGGCGCCACGCCATGCAAAGTCAGCTGCGAAAAGGTTCTCGCCGAGGTCAAACCAGTTCGTCTTCGATCAACTCAACGGCCACTTTGTCCCGCTGTTCTAGACCCCTTGCCATTGCGTCCTTCTGATTTATTTGATCCCATCATCTTAAAAAAACCATGAAATCCGGAAAACAATACAAATTCGAAACCTTGGCCGTGCATGCCGGTCACTCGGTCGATGTCGGTACAGGCGCTGTTACCGAAGCCATTCAGCTTTCAACCACTTTCGAGCGTGATGCGGACGGAGGCTATTCGCGCGGGTTTCTCTACTCGCGAAATCACAATCCGAACCGCAATGGGCTAGAGGCCGCATTGGCCGCGCTTGAAGGCGGCGCTGCCAGTGCGGCCTTCGGCTCCGGTCTAGCGGCTGTGACGGCGGTCTTTCAGGGTCTGACGCCAGGTGACCATGTCATCGCACCTGGCGACATTTACCACGGTACCGCGAACGTCTTAAAGCATCTATTTGCCAAATGGGGCGTCACCGCCACGTTTGTTGACATGACAAATCTGGACGGCGTGCGCAAAGCTTTGACCCCGCAGACCAAGATCGTATGGATCGAAACGCCGTCAAATCCGCTGCTGCAATGTGTCGACATCACAGCCATCGCAGAGATCGCCCACCACCATGGCGCGCGCGCGATTGCTGACAACACGTTTGCCAGCCCGGTGCTTCAGCAGCCATTGGCACTGGGTTGCGACATGGTGATGCACGCCACCACCAAGTATTTGGGCGGGCGCAGCGACGTACTGGGCGGGGCGGTCGTGTCGCGACTGGATGACGCGCATTTTGCCCAGTTGCGTACTGCGCAGCTTTATGGCGGCGCAGTGCCTTCGCCGTTCGATTGCTGGCTGGTGATGCGCAGTCTGCCAACGCTGCCCTACCGGATGCAGGCGCATTGCGCCAATGCACAGAAAGTGGCTGAGTTTTTGCAGCAGCACGCAAAAGTCAGCGTGGTGCACTATCCGGGCTTGGCTGACAACCCGTTCCATGCGGTTGCCAGCAAGCAGATGTCTGGCTTTGGCGGCATGCTTTCGTTCGAGGTGAAGGGCGGCAAGGAATCGGCGATGGCGCTGGCAGCGAACGTCGAAATTTTCACGCGTGCCACCAGCCTGGGAGGCGTCGAAAGCCTGATCGAGCACCGTGCATCGATCGAAGGGCCAGAGAGCAAAACACCACAAGGTTTGCTACGGACTTCTGTCGGGCTCGAAAACGCCGATGACCTGATCGACGACCTGACCTCGGCGCTCAAGCACTGCGCGTAAACCAGCGGCGCTGGGCCGTTGCGCGAATCGTGGCGGCCCGGTGACTGGATAAGTTCTTCTTTCGTCGGGGCTCGGTATTTGTGCGCGCCGCCTGACGGGCGACGCTTCGCGCACTGCACGTTCCCGTAGAATTCGCGGCCCGCCGCCGATTTCCCCCTCTGCTTTGCTCGCCCCGGTCTCTCGAGGGTGAATGGCGGAGCATTTACTGCATTCTGCTCATGCCCAAATCGTCTTCTCCCCAATCGCTAGCGCTCGGCCTCGATTTCGGCACCACCAACACGGTCGTCGCAACCTCCAGCAGCGCGAACGTTGCGCAGGTGTTGCCGTTCACCCTTGATGCCGATGCAGGGACAACGGCGCACTCCACGTTTCGCTCGGCGATGTGCTTCTGGGATGAGGACTCCGACGCGTCGCGTGGCCTGCGTTTTGAGGCGGGGCCGTGGGCGATTGAGCGCTTTATTGATGATCCGCTCGATTGCCGCTTTTTACAATCGTTCAAGACGTTTGCGGCGAGCAAATCATTCACTGAGACGCACATCCACGGCAAAAAATTCACGTTCGAGGATTTGCTGACCACCTTTATCGAAAAGCTGCGGGCGCACGCGGGGCCAGCCTTAGCCGATTTGCCCTTGCAATTGGTGGCCGGTCGACCAGTCGCGTTTGCGGGCGTGAACCCAAACGAAACGCTGGCGCTGGAGCGCTACGAACGCGCGTTCCGGCGCGTGGGGTTCGAAGAGATTACGTACGTTTATGAGCCAGTCGCGGCGGCATATTTTTTTGCGCAACGCCTAACTAAAGCAGCGACCGTTTTGGTCGCTGACTTCGGCGGCGGTACGAGCGACTTTTCGATCATTCGATTTGAACCGGGTCTCGGCGAAAATGGGGCGCTGAAGTCCATTCCACTCGCGCATTCCGGTGTTGCCGTGGCCGGTGACGTGTTTGATTACCGCATTCTGGAGCACGCGATTTTGCCGCAGCTCGGGCATCGCGCTCAGTTCAAAAGCATCGACAAAATTCTTGAAGTGCCAACGCACTTTCATCATCGCTTTGCGCAGTGGAATCAGCTTGCGCTCATGAAATCACCCGCCGTCATGCGCGATCTGCGCGAATATTTGCGCTACGCCATCGAGCGCGACGGCCTCGCCAAATTCATCACGATTATCGAGAATGATCTCGGGTATCCGCTGTACAAAGCCGTGGCCGACGCGAAAACCGCACTCTCGTCCTCACCCACCGCGACGCTCGCCTTTCGCGCCGAAGGCATGGGCTACAGCCTGGCGCTCGACGCGACCATTGAACGTACGGCGTTCAGTCAATGGATCGCCGACGATCTGCAAAAAATCGAAGACGCGGTAGATGAAGCGCTCGGCGAGGCAAAGCTTGACGCCACCGAGATTGACCGTGTGTTCCTCACCGGCGGCACATCGTTCGTGCCCGCAGTTCGTGAAATTTTCGACCAACGCTTTGATCCAGCGAAGATTGAAACGGGTGATCAACTGGAATCGATTGCCTATGGGCTCGCACTGATTGCCGGTAGCGAAAACCCGGCGGCATGGCAGTCGTAGCGTGGTTGATCGGCGACGTGCGAACGACGATTTTCTTATCAGCTTTTCCGTTTAAGCCCGTATGAGCACGGGCTAGAAACAAATTTGTTCAAAAGTCGAGTTTTGCACAAAACGCGATTTAGCCCTAGTTCAGAAAGGCTTTCAGCTGAAAGTTGTGCGTCTCACGCTAAAGCGAATTTCGCTACTTTCATGGTGTGAACGCAGCGAACGACGCGATGAAATTGCGCCGACAAGACATCGCATATCGCACGAAACATGATAATGTCATCACGCCCGCTCGCTTAGAGCCTCCGCCCGCCCATTGTCCTCAAGGAGTTCGTGTTGACCGCCACAGCCACCGTCACCTTTACCCACACGGGCGGGTTCGATCCTGCCAAATTTCGCACTGCGTTCGAAGACCGCAAGCAGAAAAATCTGTATTTCCGCGTGCGCTTTACGCCCGCAGCCGTAACCAACGCCTGGACCTTGATCCAGATGATGCAGGCAGACTCGCGCGTTCTCGATATCCGCTGGATGGCCTACATGCTGGCGACGGCATTCTGGGAAGCAGCCCACACGGTGCGCGAAACCATTCAGGTCCCGAAGCTCGGCAAAGGCAACAAGCCGCTGTTGGGGCCTGACAAAAAGCCGCTGATGATCGACAAGCAGATTAAAGTATGGGAGGTGATGGTGCCGATTGATGAGATTGCGCCGTCGAATTCGCGCCGCTACAAAGCGCCCGTGAAAATCCGGAAGATCGAAACGACCGACGCTGAGACGTTGACCGCAATGAGCAAAAAGCTTCAACCCGCCGACGTGGTCGATGGCGCGTGGATTGTCGAAAAAGATGGCGATCAATTTGTGATCAGTAAATCGGGCACCACGATTTGGCACAGCAAAAAGGCCGTCATGGGCGCAGCGTTTGCGGGCGCGGCCAGCAAAACTTACGCCAATTTTCATGGCGACGAGTACGTCTATTTTGGTCGCGGCTACGTGCAGCTCACTTGGTGGAAGAACTATGTAACTGCTGGGCTTGCTGTCAATCGCGGTCTGGATCTGCTGTTCAACCCGTTGCTGGTGAAGGATCCGCAAGTTGCCTACAACGTGATGGCGCACGGCATGATCACCGGCGAAGGGTTTGCCAATGGCCATAAACTCGATGAATACATTCTTGGCGACAAGAAAGATTACGTCAACGCCCGACGCATGGTCAATGGCGGTGACGCTGGCTCGTATCAACCCATTGCTGACATCGCCGAGCTGTTTGAGGCGATGTTGCTTGACGCGAAACTGTGAGCATTGATTTGAACAAGCGCACGCGTCTGGCTCGCTTGCTGATTGCCCAATTCGCATGGGTGGCAATGATCGCTTCGGCCGGTTCGCCGCTGGCGATCGCGCCACCTGCGCCATCGCAAGCGCGCTCTCAACCTGCGCCGGCCAGTGACGCGCCCGTCGCAGCAAGCGACGCCGCCTCGGGTCGCTACGGCTACAAAGATCGCGCGGGCGCATGGCTGATATCGCCCACCTTTAAAAGCGTGAGTGACTTTAGCGGGGGGCTTGCATTCGTAGAGAACATGGACGGCAGTGCGGGTCTGGTCGACACGCAAGGCATCATGGTCAAGCCGAATGTTCAGCAGGCCATTTGGGCATCAGAGCCCACGCTGACCGAGGCCAAATTTGCTGAAGGCCTGCTCGCCGTTCGCGACATTGAGTCCAACAAAGTCGGCTTTGTGGATGCACATGGCCGCTGGATAATCCGCCCCCGCTTTGCTGACGCCTACGAATTTCACGAGGGATTGGCCGCGTTTCGGCTGAGCGAGCGCGGCAAAGTCGGCTTCATCGACAAGCACGGACGCGTAATCATCGCGGCCAAGTTTGGCACCAACTTTCGCTCGCCTCCCGTGTTCTCAGAAAAGCTCGCCGCCGTAGGCAAAAACGACGACTGGCCGCGCACGAATCTCGATCCGCCGGGAAAACTAGGCTACATCGATCAACGTGGCCGCTGGGTGATACCCGCCAAATATTCGTCGGGCCAATCGTTTGCCGGCGGCACAGCTCGCGTCACGCTGGGCACACAGGAAATCGTGATCAAAAATCCGCTTCAGCGCTAGCGTGCCACTGGAGACTTGCTGACAGTTCACCAATGAATCAGGGCCCCGGCGCCGCCAAACATCCCGCCGCCAACGACGATCATCGCGATGCCCGTTGGAATGAGCGTGCTCAAAGCCCACAGGGCGCGAACTGTATCGAACCCCTCGGTGCCGTCGGATCGATTGCGAGCGGATGGCTTTCGTGACGTTCCAGGCCGCATCGAAGGCGGCGTCCAGACGATGAAGACCGCGAAGGTGCCCAGGAATGTGAACAAGATGCGATAGCCGATGTCAATGCTGCTCACTGCTCGCAACCAGCGCTCCAACAGTCTGGGCTGTGCGCCGCCTAGTCGCTGTGACCAGCGCGTCACCGCGTCGGCGCCCATCACCCGTTGGCGCAACGTTTCCGTCATTGATTTAACGGTTCCGTCTATTCCGCCGAAGTAGTCACCACGCGCAAGCGCTGCGCTGAGTTGAGCGTCCAGCAAGCGTTTAACTTCGACATCCGGCAGCGCGCCCTCCAGTCCGTAGCCCACTTCCAGGCGTGCTGCACGCTCCGCGATAAATATAAACAGTATCGCGCCGTTATCAAGATCGGGTCGGCCCAACGGCATCCGCTCAGCCGCCCGAATCGTGAATTCGTCGATAGAACCGCTCGGCACGCTGGGATAAATCGCAACGGCAATCTGCGTCGTGGTCGCCCGTTCAAAGTCTTTCAATTCGGCATCGAGTCGCGCGACTTCGTCGCGGCTCAACACATTTGCGCGGTCGTTGACGTAGCCATTGAGCGCATGACTGGCTGCGATTTCGGTGGGCGTCAACAGCGCGCGCTCAAGCGCGTTGACGCCCGCCCAAAACAACGTGAACCCCAAAAGAATGTAGACAAAAGGTGGTACTTCGCCTCGGTCGATCACACTCTCCGTCGACATCGCCGAGTTCGCTACAGAATCTTGGCCAAGCATGACGAAACCCAGCGCCGTCAAAGCCAGCGCTGCCAACCAAAGCCAGTAAGCCGGTAGCGATCGAAATTCGGGCACCAAAAGACCGGTCGCAATGGCGACCGCGAGCGCAGCAAACGACAATGCGCGCCAACCCAGCGACGCACGACGCGCATCCGGCAAATAGGCGGCGTAGAGAAAGAGGATGTTCGCAAAAAGCGCGAGACACAGCACCGTTGATTGAGCGGACCCGAGACGATCGGCATCGCCCGGCAGCGCGCCGTCCCAGGCAAGCGCTCTGTGCGCCACATGCACGGCTGAAAGCGTGAATGATCCCGAGTCTGAGGCGCCACGCAAGGGAATCACAAGGCTTGCCAAAAGTAGTAGCCAAGCGAGTCGGAAGACCCGAGGACGAGTCACCCAACTAGAGCCAGTGGACGATTCGGTCATGCTGATTCGTACGGTGGAAGATCGGTGAGCTGCGGTTTCGGCAAGCCATACAACGAAGCGCTATCAGCCGAAGATTCACGCTAGTTTTGTGGGACTCAGCGGAGATTACCGAGCTTGCTGGAACGTGTCAATGCCATCGCTCAGCTACGCATCCAGGCGTTGCCCCACAGGTTCAACGCCCGCGGTCCATGTGGCCATTGGCGATACGCTTGATCGGGGGTCATGAGTTCAAGCTCGGCGGAGAACTCGACTTTGTAGCCGTCCGGGTCTTCGATCATGAAGAACAAATTGTTGCCCACGCCGTGACGCCCCGGTCCCCACCACAGTGGGATTTCAAGGTCGCCACAATGATCGGCCCAGTCACGCATGGCGTTCCAGTTCGGCACTTCGTAGGCGTGGTGATCTGGGCCGGTGTGCGGTGCGCGGAATACGGCGAAGCTGTGATGTTCGGCATCGGAACGAACGAACGCAGACGACAAATCGCCATCGGTGTCGACGACACGATCCGACTCCACAAATCCCAGGACGTCACGATAAAACTCCAGCATGGCGTCGGTCTGCATGGACGCGCAAACGAAGTGCTGCATACGCGCAGCACGCGGTTCGATGAGCACAGACGCCTCGGTGACAGTCACCGGATCGTCGTCGGGAAGAACTGGAGCAGTGCCCGTCGTTTCCGCAGCCGCAACGCAGAACAGCAACGTACGATTGTCGGGATCGCGCACAGCGAACGTCGCCTCACCGAGCAACGCCTGCAACTCAGGTGATACAGGATGGAGCGGGAGATCGATCAACTTTAGATGCGTGCGATAGCTTGCCCACTGATCCCGCGTGGGGAAAGCAAACGCGAACATCGGCACCGTCTTTTTGGCGCCGGTGCGGAACAGCATCCAGCGATCCGCGCCGCGCACCTGCCACACATCGGGCGCGAGCCGCACCACTGGGTCGCCGAGCAATTGTGAATACCAGCGGGCGCACGCTTTGGCGTCTTCCGTCGCTCGCTCGATCATTAACAATCGTGCGTTCCAGAGCAGCGTGGGGGCGAATGAAGTGGAAATGTGCGAGCTTATGTTCATGCCGGAAATGTACGACGGTTTACGCCGATTTGCGAACGTACTCGTAAAGTACAAAAGCAAAGGCCCACCGAAGTGGGCCTTTGTTCATCTAAACCGGGCTTGAAGCCCGGTTGGTTCTAAAACCACCGTTACCGGTTGTAAGCACTCTCACCATGCGCCACGATGTCGAGGCCTTCGCGCTGCTCGTCATCAGAGACACGCAAGCCCACGATCAGGTCGGCGATCTTGAAGGCGATGAACGCGACCACCGCCGTCCACACCACCGTCACGCCCACCGCTTTGGCTTGAGT
>JBBRGY010000070.1:0-11010 GCA_038223495.1 Burkholderiales bacterium
AGTGGACTCACAGGCAATGACGCCATCACAAAAGCACGAGCCGCAGCGTTGAACACAATATTGCTGCAAGGCAAAGATCATATGCTGGTGAAGGCCGCCGCCGAACAAACCGCGCAGGCGATTGAGTTTTCTGCCAAAGTAAACCCCATCATCACGGCGACGAATTCGAGCGTGACTAGCTTATTCACCACGACGGGCAACAGCCTGGCTTCGCAGTTGCTCCAAGTCGCAAAATTGATTGAAGCGCGCGCCACCATTGGCCTGTCCCGCCAGATCTTTTTCGTCTCGCTCGGCGGCTTTGACACGCACAACAACCAGATCAACACGCAACAAACGCTGCTCGGTAACGTCAGCGCCGCGATGAAATCCTTTTACGATGCCACCGCTGCATTGGGCGTTGCCAACAACGTCACCACGTTCACGCTCTCCGACTTCGGTCGTACCTTCAAACCGTCCGCGGGCGGCGGCTCCGATCACGCTTGGGGCAATCACCACATGGTCATGGGCGGCGCAGTCAAAGGCGGTGCCATGTATGGCACTTTCCCCGTTCAGCAACTCGGTGGCGTCGACGACGTAACCACCGAGGGCCGCTGGGTACCGTCAGTCTCGGTTGACCAATACGCCGCAACGCTCGCGACTTGGTTCGGAGTACCGACCAGCGGATTGGCTGCGGTCGCGCCGAATATTGGCGCATTTGCGAACAAGAACCTGGGATTTGTTTAACAATGAAATTGCTATCGTTTGACCGGACTATCGCTTAATAGCTTTATGCTGAAAACCATAGTCTACCGGGGCTAAGCGTTCAAAATATCATTTATCGAGTTATGGCTTTTTACAGCGTTCGCCCCTATCCAGTAAGCGTTTCACCAAAAAGCCACACCCCTAGAGCTTGTTAATTCGGGCAAGGTGCGACCAGTTAGCTTTGTACGTCGAACGAATAACGCCACGGTCCTTGCCGCTGGCCTCAAGTACTCCTGTTCCACCGACGCAGGCCAGCGCAATATGTTCGCTACCGGTGTCATTCGGCTTGCGAATCAATATGTCGCCATCAAGAATGTCGCTCTGCGTGAGGGTGACGTTTTCATGTACGTACTCGGGACCTGCCGCCTTATAGACTGTCAAGCGCTTGGCGCCACCGCTTTTGTACCAGTCCACGCCCTTGCGCCAGATTCCTGGGTCCTTGCCCAGCGCCTTCACAATGGCCCAGGCCACAAGGCCCTCACAGTCGAAGTGCCGCTTGTTGCGGCAATCCTCTCCGAGGTATAGATAACCCGCCGAAAGTCTTGGAAACAGCTCGCTACCGTTGAACGATTTCCATTGCGTCGGTGGCTGTCCACTCGCTTTTAGCTCATCAAGATACGCCGGTAACCACTGGTCGCGATCGACGTTGCCTTTGGCAAACTGCTTGCCGAGTGGGGCTAATTCCTCCCAGCGCCCGCGACACGTTCCAAAGCTATTGTGGGCGGCGTGAATGCCCAGATTGGCAATTTTCAAATCTTCGATCAACGACGTGGTGCGGCGCAGACCAGCAGCACCACCCGGCACGCTTCCATCTCCACCCTTCATGTAATGCGAGTGAGCATTTACCTCTGCCATCGCAAACGAAATTATTAATGCGCGCTTGGCTGCGTCATCTGCCATAAAGGATCCCCGTTTCAATGTTGTTTTGGCCTGACGCGACGCGTCGACACACGGCATGTCGGGTAATCGCATTTGCGGCAACCCAACCCAAGGGGAAGACGTATTGCGTGAGCAGCAAGCGCCATGCCGCGTTGATTATTGATCCGTGGGGAGGGGCGCTGGCGTGGGATAAATTCCAATTCCGAATAAGTGCTTACGTCAATCCTAATAGCGCCCGTCCGGCAATAGCGCACCTACCCTGTGTTTGCCAATTGGGTCAACTGCGCCAACAAGGCATCCGGCACGTTCACTCCCGCCGTGCCCGCCGTGCGCTGCAACTCATAACGCCGTGCGCCTGGAAGTCGGACGCCATCATCGTCAAGCATTGCGGTGATGAGCGTTTCTACGCGTTCGATGTAGCCATCGCCGCCGCCCATCGCGTTGGGGTTAATGACCAAAAACGCTTGCCCGATTCTGGGCTTATTACCTTCGACGTCAAAAAACGAATCGGCCTCGAAACCAAAGCGTGCGCCGGTGAAGGCGGTGACGAGCAGTTCAACGACTAACGCCAACATCGCACCTTTGGCGCTGCCAGTCGCCGCGCCGAGCGGAGCCATGCTGCCCTTCAGGCCTTTGCCGGGGTCAGTCGTCGGTTGGCCGTCTGCGTCCAGCGCCCACCCTAGCGGGATCGATTTGTTGTCTTTGGCGGCAACCATTAACTTGCCACGGGCAACTTCAGAAAGTGCGAGATCAATGGCCAGCGGGTCGCCGTTTTTGCGCGGAAAGATGGCGGCAATGGGGTTGGTGCCGAAGAGCGGACGTTTGCCGCCTGCTGCGGCCATTGCGGCGGGAGAATTGGTGAACGCGAGGCCGACCATGCCAGCTTTGGCGACAGCCTCAAGGTGATAAATCGCAGCGCCGAAGTGGTAGCTATTGTTGATGGCCACGAATGCAACGCCCAATTTTTGTCCGGTGTCGATTGCGGTTTTGATGGCTAGGTCGCACGCAGAGAATGCGAGGCCGTCAGCGGCATCGATCACCGCTGTTGCGCCATTTTGGATGGCGATTGAGGGTGTTGCCTGACCGTCAATGCGGCCCGATTTCATGTGACCCGCGTACTGCGGCACACGCGACACGCCGTGCGAAGCAGTGCCTTGCGCGTCGGCATAGATGAGCGCTCGCGCAGTGGATTCGGCGCTGGCTTGCGACGCGCCGGCTTTGACCAGTGCAGCAACGGTGAGCGCGTTGAGATCGGTGAGGGAGATATTGGCCATGGTTTAACCCAGCGCCTTGATGACGGCATCCGCGATCATGGATGACACGCGTACATTCGCCTCGAACGTGACGCCCGCAATGTGCGGCGTGAGAACCAGATTGGGGCATCCGGCAAACACGGCTGATGCGGGGAGCGGCTCTTGCGTGAACACGTCAATGGCTGCACCGCCCAGTTTGCCGCTCTTTAACGCTGCCACCAATGCGGCATCGTCGACGATGCCACCGCGCGACGTGTTGATCAATACTGCACCAAGTTTCATCTGCGCGATGCGCTCTGCATTAAACAGATTTTTAGTGCTGTCGAGCAGCGGAACATGCAGGCTGATGACATCGGCCTGCGTTAGCAATTCATCGAAACTGACGCGCGTCGCGTCCAGCTCTTTCCAGGCGGCATGCGAGTCGGGCAACGCCGGATCGTGCGCTACGATAGCCATGCCGAGGCTACGCGCCAGTCGCGCCGTGAGCTGCCCGATGGAGCCAAAACCCACCAGACCCAGTGTCGAGCCTGCGGTTTCGCGCCCGGCGGAGAGCTGGTTGCGTGGCCATTTGCCAGCGGCGACGTCAAACGTGCTTTGATAGCTCGCGCGGCGCAAGAGCATCGCAGTAGCGATCACGTATTCGGCGACCGCTAACGCATTTGCACCGGTCGCTGGAATCACTTTCATGCCACGCGCTTCGCATGCCGGCACATCAATATTGTCGAGACCGACGCCGAGCCTTCCAATCACTTTGGCTGATTTGCAGGCGTCCAGCAGCGCGCCGCGAACCTGCGTGCGATTCCTCACGATGAACACTTCGCAATCCAAAACGGCGGCGGCCATGTCATCAGGCCGGTCCACGAGCTTCGCGTCATACAGCACTGCATCAGTGCCGAACGCCGCGCGCAGACGGTCTACGGCGACTTCATCCATGAATTCAGAAATTACGATTCGCATGATTTACTCACTGTGATGTGCGTGACGTGCATCAATTTCGACGCGATGGCTTGCACTTTTTGACGATATTGGTATTCTACGCAACTCATCTATATCATCTAGATGACTTAACTCACTTCTCGCCGAGATCTTTTGGCGAGCAAGCGCCAAGTCAAAGAAGGCAGGAAAGTAATGATTCATTTCGTAGTGCATGAAAAGGATGACGGCGTCGGTGTCGTCGTCGTCGAGGGTTGCAAAGTCGGCCAAAAGACCACTGGCTGGATTATGGAGCCCGACTCCACAGTCAACGTCGCTCTCAAGAGCGACATTCCGATAGGTCACAAAGTCGCGCTTAAAGATTTCAAAGTCGGCGACACCGTGATCAAGTACGGCGTCGACATCGGCAAGGTTGTCGCGCCCATCAAGAAGGGCGAACATTTACACGTCCATAACGTCAAGACAAAGCGGTGGTAAGAAAATGATTAAGAAAAACACAAAGTTTTGGGGCTACCGCCGCAAGAACGGTCGCGTGGGCGTCAGAAATCACGTCATCATCCTGCCCGTGGATGATCTGTCGAACGCAGCAGCACAGGCTGTGGCCAACAACATCACCGGCACGATGGCGATTCCGCACCCGTACGGTCGCCTGCAATTCGGTGCTGACCTGGATCTGCATTTCGCGACGCTTATCGGCACGGGTTCCAACCCGAACGTCGCTGCGGTCGTGGTGATCGGTATCGAATCGCAATGGACGAAAAAGATCGTCGATGCAATCGCGGTCACGGGTAAGCCGGTTGTCGGTTTCGGCATCGAGGGGCACGGCGATCATCAAACGATCATGCACGCTTCGGCGGCTGCCAAGAAGTTCCTGCAGGATGCAAGCGAAATTCATCGCGTCGAATGCCCGATCAGCGATTTGTGGATTTCGACAAAGTGCGGCGAATCAGACACGACCTCAGGTTGCGGCGCAAACCCAACCGTCGGTAATGCGTTTGACAAACTGTATCCGCACAAAACAACGCTCTTGTTTGGCGAAACCTCCGAGATCACGGGCGGCGAAGCATTGCTCGAAGCTCGTTGCCGCACGCCGAAAGTGTGGAAGGATTTCATGTTCATGTTCGACCGCTATCAGGCGATGATCGAGCGGCACAAAACCAGTGATCTGTCCGACAGTCAACCAACCAAAGGCAACATCGCGGGCGGTCTGACGACGATCGAAGAAAAAGCGCTCGGCAACATCCAGAAGATCGGCCGCAAGTGCAAGATTGACGGCGTACTCGACAAAGCAGAAGTGCCAACCGGTCCCGGCTTGTGGTTCATGGATTCGTCCAGCGCCGCAGCAGAGATGGTGACTTTGTGCGCGGCTTCAGGCTTCGTCGTTCACTTCTTCCCGACAGGACAGGGGAACGTGATTGGCAACCCGATCCTGCCAGTGATCAAAGTGTGTGCGAACCCGAAAACGGTACGCTTGATGAGCGAGCACGTGGACGTCGATACGTCCGGTTTGCTGCGTCGCGAAATGACAATGGATGACGCTGGTGACGCGCTGCTCGACAACATGATGCGCACGATTAACGGTCGTTTGACGTCCGCTGAGGCGCTGGGCCATCGTGAGTTTGTGCTGACCCGTTTGTACGAATCGGCGTAATTCGACACCGATACGGATTTCGTCTGCATAAAGACGTAAATTCGCAACGCAGCGTTGGAACCAAGCCCGGATTGAGTGTGGAGGCATTCGATCCGGGCTTCGCAGTACAAGCTAATGCACAGCAGTAAGAAACCCAGTTCAAACTACAAGGAGGCCCTCATGATTGAACGCATCGAGAACACACTTATTACACCGACCGACGAGACCCAGCTGTCGCGTCGTCGATTCTTATCGGTCAGTGGCAAATACGGCTTTAACGTCGCCGTGCTGGCCTCCATGGGCGGCTATTTGTGGAGCGACGCCGCAGTCGCGCAAACCAGCGCTGACGAAGAGAAAAAGAAGAAGGCCGCGACGTACACCATGACGTTCGCTACCGAGTACAAAACCGAAGACGTGGTCAAGTATCCGATCATGCAAGGTGCCTTCAAAGACAACATCGAAAAGCTCTCAAAGGGCAAGATGTATGTACGACTGTTTCCGGCTGGACAGTTGGCCATTGGAGCGGCCCTCGCGCAACGCGTTCAGGCGGGCACCGTGCAAGGCGCGTCACTCTCGCTATCCAATTTCTCGCCGTACACAAAGACCGTTGATCTCATCAACATCCCATACTGGTGCGGCGAAAATCAGAAATTCGCCAACCTCGTCACGAGCAAGACGTGGAATGACGACATCACGCCAAAAGTGACCGAGCGCGGCTTCAAGCCCATGTTCTATTTCACGGTCGAACCACGCACCATCGCGACGCGTCGAGGCTACGGGAAAGTCGTTAAAACGCCGGCCGATGTTCGCGGCATGAAGATGCGTGTGCCGTCTTCCAAATTGCTGCAAAAGCTCTATCGATTGATGGGCGCTAACCCGACAGTGGTTGCTTGGGGTGAAACAGCGACAGCGATCAAGCAAGGCGTCGCGGACGGTCTTGATCCGTCGGTCACAGCACTCGCGACGTTCGGCTTTACCGACGTGGTGGAGAACATAACCTTCGTGCGGACGGTTCCCGACGCGCAAATGTTTGCTGCAAACTATGCGTACTTCAAATCGCTTCCTCGGGAAATGCAAACGATGTTTGAAGACGCGTCTCGCATGACGCAAATTCAGTCGTTCCAACAACTCACTGCATCGCGCACTGAAGCGATGCGCCTGATGGCGGCTGGTGGTTGCAAGTTCTACGTACCTACGGCCGACGAGTACAAGCTTTGGGTAGAGTCTTGTGGCGAGCAGCGCCCAGAATGGAACGAGGACAAAATTGAGTTAGCCGGTTCACTCGCTAACTTTGATAAATTGAAGCTCGCAGCCAACACTAAAGGTTCCATCACCGCCTCTGATTTTCAGGGCTGACCTTGCAAGTCGTGCGGTCGTGGCAACCGAGCGCGACCCGCATGGGTTACGCGCTCTACATCCTGTATGCGCTCTACGCCATCGCCGGTGCGATGGCGCAAAAGATGGGAACAACGCTGCCCATTACGTTGGGCGATATCGGGGAATTTTGTTTGTTCTTCGCAGCAACGATCTTTTTCGTGGCCGGGCTCATTCAAGCAGATGCAGAGACCCAATCATCCGGTTGGGCTTCTGCGTTAAACGACAACGCTGAGCGCTACGCAATGCTCGTGTTCTACGTCTTCATCTGTATGGTGATCGTGCAGGAAGTATTGCGCCGCTTTGTGCTCAATTACTCATCGGCTTGGGCGCAGGAGACGGCGCAGTACGCATTCATTTATCTGGGTTACGTCGGTGCAGCGTTTGCGGTGAAAGAGCGGGCGCATATTCGTTTCGATATTTTGTTGCAGCGCCTGCCTGCGCGGATGCACGGTTGGGTGTATCTGTTCGCTGAGTTCTGCACATTGGTCTTCGCCATCATAGCGACGTACTGGAGTTTGAATACGGTGCAACAGCTTTGGCATTTTGGCGGCACGACGCCCGTGTTACGTGTCAACAAAATCTGGGCCGAAGCGGCGCTACCGATTGGCTTCACACTGATGATCGTGCGTTGTCTGCAAATCATGTGGCGCGACATCTCCGATCTCCGCGCCGGACGGCCTGCCTATATCGGCAAATCGATGTTTGAGGAATAGCACGCGATGATTGTTACGTTGTGTCTGTTGCTCATGATCGGTCTGCTGATTGTGGGCGTGCCGTTTTGGGTGACCATGGGATTGGGCACCTTCGCGATTCTCTTCAGCACCGATGCGCTGCCGTTGTCATTGATTGGCGATGGGCTATTTGAGGGCGTCGATTCGTTCGCATTGATCGCGATTCCGCTGTTCATCCTCACCGGCGACGTGATGGTGCGCTCGGGCCTAGCGCACCAGTTACTTGATTTTGCGGAGGCGACGTTCGGCAGTTTGCGTTCCGGCTTCGGCACGTCAACCGTGATGGGTTGCGGGCTCTTCGCGTGTATTTCTGGCTCTGACGCGGCCGACGCGGCGGCAGTTGGACGCATCACCATGGATCGCCTGGTTGAGCGCGGGTATCCGAAAGATTACGCCTGCGCACTGGTGGCCAGCGGTGCCTGTACCGGCGTTCTGATTCCACCGTCCATCTCCTACATCATCCTCGGATTGGTGATGGGTGTGTCGGCCACCACGCTGTTTCAAGCGGCGTTTGTGCCAGGCATACTGGTGCTGCTGGCGGTGATTGTCACCAACGCCATCATCAATCGCGTACGTGGTTACGAAATCTCCACCGACAAATTCTCGTTCTCTCGCTGGATCACGGCGTTAAACAACGCCAAATGGGCGCTCGCGATCCCGGTGATCATTCTGGGCGGAATTTATTCCGGTTGGTTTACGCCAACAGAGTCGGCGGCGGTCGCCGTTGCGGTGGCGATCGTGATTGGCCTGGTACAGAAGCGCATTTCCGTTTCGCAATTTCCGCTCATGCTCGGCACCTCAGCCCGCGTTTGCGGTGTGATTCTTCCGATCATTGCGGTCGCGCTTTTGTTCGCCCAAGCATTAACTGTCGTGGACGTGCCGCAGCGATTTGTGGAACTGGTGATGGGGATGGGGACCAGCAAAAACATGGTGATTGTGTTGATGCTCGTGATCTGGTTGGTCGCGGGTTGCTTCATGGAAACCAGCCCCTGCATCGTCATTCTGGCGCCACTTATGTGGCCTCTGGCACAAAACATCGGCATGGATCAAACGCACTTCTGCGTGTTCATGATTACCACCTTGGGCGCTGGCTTCATCACGCCGCCGTTCGGGCTCAATTTGTTTGTGATGTCCGGCTTGACGCGCACGCCGCTGACTGCAATTGCCAGGCAGGCATTGCCGTTTGTCGGTGCCATGATTGTCATAGCAACCGTCATCGGCTTCTTCCCCGCGATCTCCCTATTTACCTTCAACAAATAGTCAACGAGTCACACCCATGATTACCTACCTGAAGCGTGCTCAAAAAACGCCCGAAACCGAGACTAACACCGCACAAACCGTGGTCAGTGACATGCTGGCGAACATCGAAAAAAACGGGGAGCAGGCGGTACGCGACTACGCGTTAAAACTCGATCAATGGTCAGGCGAAATTTTGCTGACACCGGCAATGATTGACGCACGCACCAAACACATTTCAGCAGGAATAAAAGCTGACATCGAGTTCGCCGCTGCTCAGGTGCGCGCCTTTGCGTTGGCGCAGAAAGGGTCACTCACAGAATTTCAAACAGAACTGTCGCCGGGCCTCATTGCCGGTCAGCGCCTGATTCCGTGCAACGTTGCCGGATGCTATGTTCCGACAGGGCGTTACGCCCACATTGCGTCAGCCTACATGGGTGTGGCCACCGCCAAGGCCGCAGGCGTGAAAACGATTGGTGCCTGCTCAACGCCATATCGCGGACTGGTCGAAGGCAAACCGTTCGAAACCGGCATTCATCCGCATGTGCTCTACGCGATGCAAGTGGCGGGCGCGGACGTGATCATGACGCTCGGAGGCGTGCAAGCGATTGCGACGATGGCGTACGGATTGTTCAGCGGCAAGCCCGCCGACATCATCGTCGGCCCGGGCAACAAATTTGTGGCGGAAGCCAAACGCATGTTGTTCGGCAAAGTCGGAATCGACGTTTTCGCGGGGCCGTCAGAAGTGGCGGTTCTGGCTGATGAAACGGCCGACCCGTACATCGTCGCCAGCGATTTAGTCGGGCAAGGCGAACACGGACATGAGAGCCCGATGTGGCTTTTCACCAATTCGCAAACTCTTGCCGACGAAGTGATGCGCTTAGTACCCGGTCTCATCGACAAATTGCCGCCGACTGCGCGTGACGCGGCGGGCGCTGCATGGCGCGACTACGCCGAGGTCATTCTGTGCGGCACCCGCGAAGAAATGGCCGAAGTGTCTGATCGCTACGCCAGCGAACACCTCGAAGTGCAGTGCTCTGACCTCGACTGGTGGCTCAAGAACCTCACCTGCTATGGCTCACTGTTCTTGGGCGAAGAAACGACGGTGGCCTACGGCGACAAAGTCAGCGGCCCGAATCACATTTTGCCGACCAAGGGCGCGGCGAAATATTCGGGTGGTTTGTCAGTTCATAAGTTCATGAAGACGCTCACCTGGCAGCGCGCCACACGCGAGGCCAATCGCGATCTCGGACAAGTGACCGCGCGCATTTCTCGGCTCGAAGGCATGGAAGCGCACGCCAGAACCGGCGACGACCGACTGGCCAAGTATTTCAAGGGCGAGTCGTTTGACAAGGGCACGCCGGTTTCCGTTTAGAGCACAACCATGCGTCTCGACTCTCTGTTCGATTTGAGTGGTCGTGTAGCCGTTGTCACTGGCGGCAATTCCGGCATCGGCAAGGCGGTTGCGCTTGCGCTCGGTCGTCAAGGTGCAAAGATCATTCTCATGGCGCGTCGTAAATCCGAGCTTGATGTGGCGTGCGGCGAGTTGACGGCGGAGTCAATCAACGCACACACGATCCCCGTCGATCTTGCCGACCGTGAGGCGCTTGCTAAAAGTTGCGTCGAAGCGACGGCCCCCTTCGGCGCGCCAGATATTCTGGTGAACTGTTCCGGAATCAATGTCCGCAAATCGTTTGTTGAAAATACAGATGCGGACTGGGATGCGACGCTGGCGATCAATCTCACTGCGCCGTTTTTGCTCACGCGCGCGCTAGCTCCCGCGATGAAAGTGAAGGGCTGGGGACGGATCATCAATATCGCGTCGCTGCAATCGGAAAGAGCATTTGCAAACAGTGCGCCCTACGGAGCCTCCAAAGGTGGCGTGATGCAACTGACCCGCGCCACGGCGGAATACTGGAGCCCGTTCGGCATCACGTGCAACGCCATCGCGCCCGGATTTTTTAATACACCGCTCACCGAGCCGGTTTTTAGCGATGCAGCCAAAGCGCAAAAGAACGCTGATGCGACGATGATAGGGCGCAATGGCGACGTCAAAGATTTGTACGGCACGGCCATTTTTTTGGCATCAAATGCCAGCGCCTACATCACCGGTCAGACAATCTTTGTCGACGGCGGGTTTAGCGCCAAATAGGTCAAAGGAAATCAAGTGAAAGCATTAGTCAACACCGCGCCGCTGCAAATGTCCTATCGCGACGAGCCCGATTCGGTC
>JBBRGY010000071.1:0-10922 GCA_038223495.1 Burkholderiales bacterium
GGCCGCGAGTTTTACAACTGCCGCGGCCGATTTCGATGGTTTCACGAAAAGGGAAAAGTAAGCCGTCACGCTGTTTCTCAAATAGGTTCTATTGGTCATCCCGCAAGAAGTGCGTGAATCCCGTGTCTAAAAGTGCATCGACCGGAACGTCGTCAGCCAGCAGCATGACGTCAACATCGGCGGTGTCGCGCGCGGTGACAATTTCCTGCCACTGCTGCACGCCATACGTTGAGAGCACGCCGACGACAATCATGCCGGTCGCCCAAAAACGGAAGTCGGTTGCACGGCTGCGCCAGCCACCCGCCATCGTCAATGTGCCGCCGTTGCCGAATGCGCTTGACGCGGTCTGCGGATCAAGCGAGGCGATCGCGCCGCGACGCGCCTCGGCAAGGCGATAAGCGATGCCCGGTTTTATGTTTTGTGCGGCTGCGTCAAGGTAAGGGCGGAGTGCCTTACCGACGGCTGCAATTTCGTGATCCTGAAGGAGAGTTTCTTCTTTTTTCATAATGTGATCCCTTTCTGACGGAGTAGGCCTTGAAGCGCCCTAACCGCACGGGAGCAGTGAGTTTTCACGCTTCCCTCCGAGCAGCCCATCGTCGTGGCTGTCTCGGCAGTGTCCATGTCCTCCCAGTAACGCAACAAGAAGGCTTCTCGTTGACGTGCTGGAAGCTTCTGCAGAGCCTCTTCAATCGCCGCCATCGACTGCGTTTGTTCGAGCGCAGCGAGCGGTTGATCCTTACCAATTGCGCTGTCTTGGGCTTCAAGAATTTCGAGCACATCAAAATCCTCATCCGCATTAGCCCCGCCAAGGCTCGAAAAGTTCGTGGTGTATTGATTTCTCGTCTTGGTGCGACGGAAATGGTCGAGGATCGTGTTCTGCAGGATGCGCGTGAACAGCATTGGCAGCTCGTTGGCGGGCTTGTCGGCATAGCTCTCGGTGAGCTTCATCATCGAATCCTGCACGATGTCCAACGCGGCGTCATCATCGCGTGTCGCGTAGGCGGCGTGCTTGAATGCACGTCGCTCGACCGAGGCGAGAAACACGTTGATTTCCTTGGCTTGAGCCAGAGTAGGACCTTTCTTTTTCGTGCCCGTCAATGTCGACAGACCCGCTTGAAGTTGCGCGATTATAGGCATCGATCCAACAACCGTTGCAGCAAACATCTGGACAATTTCTCCCGCAAAAACGCGCAATGCCGAAAACAGTTCCGGTAATTGCGATAACGTATCTGCGCTAGTTCGGATGACAGCTAATTTTTGTTGGAGCCTTCATTGCGATGAGTCCCCTGATTTCCACCCTGAAGCGCGTATTAAAGACCCGTGGCGTGACTTACGCCGATCTGGCCGCGCGCATAGCTCTGTCCGAGGCGAGCGTGAAGCGCCTGTTCTCGCAAGGCACTTTCACGCTGGAGCGGCTGGAGCAGATTTGCGCAGCGCTTGAGATTGATGTGTTTGAGTTGGCGAAGCTGGCGCGCGGGGAGTTGGCGCGGGCCGGGCAACTCACGGTTAAACAAGAGCAAGCGCTAGCCAAAGATCGCGTACTGCTGGGCGTGTTTTATCTGGCCTACAACGGCTGGCAGATTGATGACATCGTGGCGACTTACGATTTCACCAAGCCGCAAGTGTTCACTTTGCTGCGCAAACTGGATGCGTCCGGTGTGCTCGACCTGTTGCCCGGCGATAAGCTGCGCATGAAGGTGGGGCGTAACTTGCGGCTGCGTCGGCGCGGACCGATTGAGCTGGCGTACGGTCGCGCGGTGGTCGGCGAATTTTTGAAACCGGAGTTTGATCTCGTCGGCGGCATGTTTCGCTTCGAGTTTCGCGAGCTGTCGAACGCAAGTTTTGAGGTGCTAAAGCGGAAGCTGGAGCGCATCGCCGATGAAGTGCATGAGCTTGCCGAGCTGGACAGCATGCTGCCGTCAAGCGAACGGAAGACGATTGGTGTCGCCGTAGGGTTACGTCCGTGGACAGTGTCAATGGTGAGTGGATTGCCAGTCAAAAAAACCCAATAGCTTTAAGCTGAAATGACGGCTGATCATGGGTGGAAGACGAATTTATTAAATAGTCGACTTGGTGTCATTCCGAGCTTCAGCCCCCACCCAAAAGGCAAATTCAGTAAAAAGCTGAATGCTGATCGGCTCGCGGAACTTCGCGCCAAATGAGCCAGTCTATAATTTCCAGATGCGTGGAACCCGGACCATTCTTGCGATCCTGTTGAGCTGTGCCTTGTTTGTGCAAGGCGTTGCTGCGTCGACGATGCGCGCTTGCCACATGGGCTCCATTGCGGTGGAGCAATCGATTCCTCAGCCTTCGCGGCAGCATCAGCAAGACGAATCGAACTCAGGCGCGGAAATGGCTGCCATGTCGATGGATGCAGATCATCATGCGCCGGGCACGGTTTCGACGCACCATCACGAAAATTCAGGCAAGTCGAAACCGTCTAATCTCAAAAGCTGTGCGTGGTGCGCAGCCTGCTGCATGAGCCTCGCGCCGCCGGTTTCTCTCGTCACTTCGCCCGAGCTATTTCCCGGCGCACGCACGGTGTTTCCACCGCTAGCTGTTGCGCCTCCCAGCCGCCTGCCGGGCGGGTGGGAACGACCGCCACGAGCCTGAACACTTCGGTTAGCTGAAGCGTGATTGCGCTTCAGCTCGTCGGTTCGCTCGTCCGCGCTTTGCCCACATGGTGGTGAGCGCGATCTAAATTCGACATCACGGCCATTCTGATTTATTCGGTTGTGATGCGTTTTCCGAGGTCTGGAAGTGTCGTATTTTTCAAGTCAATTCGCACCACGCGCTGTCGTGGTGGCACTGGGTTTTATAGCCGTCAGCACGTCTGCGCAAATGCCGCACAATCACGCGGAAATGGGGGGAGCGAAGCCTGCAGCTTCGGTGCCGGTTGCCGTGCCTGCCGCCAACGCACTGCGTTACGAATCCGTGTTCGCGCGCTACAAATCTTATCGCGACGAAAAGACGGCTGCGTGGCGCGACTCCAATGAAACCGTCGAGCGCGTTGGCGGCTGGCGTGCCTATGCAAGGGAGGCGCAACAGCCCGATTCCACCACACCCGCGGCGCCCGCCAAGCCCGATCCGCACGCCGGTCACGGAGCAAAGCCATGATGCCGTTCAAACGCAAAGCCCTGCCGCTAGTTACGGCGCTATTGGCAGTGACACTGGCTGGCTGCGCCACCTTAGACGTGAATGAGTCACTGGGTCGTGCCAACACCGACGTCGCTGCTTTCACCCAAGGCAATCTTTCGCTCGCCCAAAGCGATGCCCAGCGCGCCGCGTTGCAACGCACAGCGGATGAGCTGCTTGCAAAACCTCTGAGCCAGGACGACGCCGTTCGCCTTGCGCTCGTTAACAGTCCGTCGATGCAGGCGTTGATCGCACAACATTGGGCCGATTCTGCCGAAGCAGCGCAAAGCGGGCGCATCGCGAACCCAATCCTCACGCTGGAGCGTTTGCGCTCTCCAGCTGAGATCGAAGTGAGTCGAATGCTGGCGTTCGGTTTGCTTGACTTGTTGACGTTGCCGCAGCGAAAGCGCGTTGCCGAGAGTCGTCTCGAGCAAGCCCAGTTGCAGCTCGCAGCAAGCGCCGTAGAGAGCGTCACGCAGGTACGCCAGGCGTGGGTGAGCGCGGTCGCGTCGGCGCAATCGTTGCAATATGCGAAGCAGGTGAATGACTCGGCTGAGGCGAGCGCTGAGCTCGCTCGCCGCATGCTGGCGGTTGGCAATTTCTCGAAGTTGCAGCGAGCGCGGCAGCAGTCTTTTTATGCTGACGCGGTGGTGCTCTGGGCGAATGCTGCACAGGCCGCGACGGCTAATCGCGAAGCGCTAGTCCGGTTGCTTGGACTGACCGATGCGCAGGCTGCCCGCTTGCAGTTGCCCGATCGATTGCCTGACCTGCCCGATGCGCCACGGGCACCAGAGGAGGTGGCGACAGCGGCGTCAAGTGCTCGGCTGGATATGAAGATGGCGCAGGCTGCGCTTGATTCCATCGCCAAGTCACAAGGCATCAATTTGATTGGAAGCTTTACTGACATCGAACTCTCTGTGATTCATAACACCACCACGGAGCGCGCTGATGGACATAAAACGCAATTTCGTGGCGCTGAAGTGGCGGTGAAACTTCCGATCTTCGATTGGGGCGACTTGCGTCGCGATGCCATGCGCGCGCAAACGCTCGCAGCAGCGAATCGTCTGGAAGCGACGGTGCGCTCTGCGGGCTCAAACCTGCGCGAAACGTATTCGGCGTACCGGACGAATTACGACACCGCCCGGCACTACCGCGACGAAGTCGTTCCGCTGAAAAAACTTATCGCCGACGAAAACGTGCTTCGCTACAACGGCATGTTGATCGGTGTTTTTGAATTGCTCGCCGATTCGCGCGGCCAGATCGCGAGTGTTAGCGCAGCGATCAACGCCCAGCAGCAATTTTGGTTGGCCGATGCAGCGTTGCAGGCGACGATTGTCGGCAAGCCGATGATGGTGGCTAACACGGGCGTAACGCCGATGATGAACGGAGGCAGCGATGCCGCACACTGATCTGTCGCGTACGCCGTGCACCAAAGTGCGCACCCATTCGTCTACCCAAATACACATTGATCCTACGATTCGACAGAACGCACTTTGTTGCGCACCCTACTCGTCACCACTGAGCAATACCCAATGAATAGCAGACGTAATTTCCTGAAAACCGCGGGCATCGCCAGCGCAGTCGCAACGGCTGCTGTCAGTCGCGTAGCGATGGCCGCATTGCCTGAACCGGTCATCCAGACCAAGCCCACCACAATGCCCCCGCTGGTGCCGAATACCGGTCGTCCTTACAACCCGGTTGTCACCCCGAACGGCTGGACGTTGCCGTGGCGAATGAATCAGGGCGTGAAGGAGTTTCACCTCGTTGCCGAGCCTGTCGTGCGTGAAATGTGCGAAGGCTTCAAGGCGCATCTGTGGGGTTACAACGGGCAGAGCCCGGGGCCGACCATTGAGGTCGTTGAAGGCGACCGAGTGCGGGTTTTCGTGACCAACAAGCTGCCTGAAGTCACGAGCGTGCACTGGCATGGCCAACGTCTGCCCAACGGTATGGATGGCGTCACCGGCCTCACGCAAAAAGCGATTGAACCGGGCAAAACCTACGTTTACGAATTCGTCGCGCGACGGCCCGGTACGTTTATGTATCACCCGCATGCCGACGAGATGGTGCAGATGGCGATGGGCATGATGGGCTTTTGGGTGACGCATCCGAAGCAGAAGCATCCGCTGATCGACGAGGTGGATCGTGACTTCTGCTTTCTGCTGAATTCGTACGACATCGAGCCCGGTTCCTACACGCCAAAAATCATGACGATGGTTGATTTCAATTTGTGGAGCTGGAACAGCCGCGTATTTCCGGGTATCGATTCGTTCAACGTACGGCAGGGCGACAAGGTGCGCATGCGTATCGGCAACCTGACCATGACCAATCACCCGATTCATATTCACGGTCACGAATTTGCTGTGAGCGGCACCGATGGTGGGCCGACCCCAAAGGCCTCGCGCTGGCCTGAAGTGACGGTGGACATAGCGGTGGGACAGATGCGCCAGATTGACTTTGTTGCAGACGAGTTGGGCGATTGGGCATTTCATTGCCACAAGAGTCATCACACGATGAACGCGATGGGACACAACGTACCAACCATGATTGGCGTGGACCACCGCAGTGTCGTCAAAAAAGTCACCAACTTAATCCCCGATTACATGGTGATGGGCGAGCGTGGCATGCACGACATGACAGAAATGGAAATGCCCGTTCCCGACAACACCGCCGCCATGATGACTGGCGCAGGCCCGTTCGGATCGGTCGGTATGGGCGGCATGTTCAGCGTGCTGAAAGTGCGCAAAGATCAAAAGCCCGGCGACTACTCAGACCCCGGTTGGTACAAGCACCCGCCGGGAGAAGTTGCCTATGAATGGACGGGCGCATTGCCTGATCCAGCGCGCTTCAAAGCCGAGAGCCACAGCTCAATGCCACTCACGGCCAAGCCTAAACAGGATATCGAAGTTCAGATTCGTAAACCTGTCGGCCCGATGAATCACGAATGACTCACAGTAGATCGATTCAATCCCTTACACGACTGAAAGACTCCCAATGAAATTTTTCAAAACACTCCTCGC
Source organism: Burkholderiales bacterium (assembly GCA_038223495.1). GTDB lineage: Bacteria > Pseudomonadota > Gammaproteobacteria > Burkholderiales > Casimicrobiaceae > Casimicrobium. Next base: position 6,153 of record JBBRGY010000071.1, read on the forward strand.
GACCACGTTGGTTGTTGCATCTACCGCTGGGTTCGCACACGGCACCGAAGATCACGCCAAAAAAGATGGTCCAGTGAAGAAAGAGCAAAAAGAATGGGGCATCGCCGGTGACGCCAAAGCAGCCAAGCGCACCATCGAGGTAAGCATGCTCGACACCATGAAATTTAGCCCCGACAAGATCGACGTCAAGGTGGGTGACACCGTGAAATTCGTCGTAAAAAATACCGGAGGTCAGCTGCACGAGTTTGTGATCGGAACGAAAAAAGAAAACGAAGAACATGCTGCGCTGATGGTCAAGTTTCCAAACATGGAGCACGATGAGCCCTACATGGCGCACGTTCCCGCTGGCAAAACCGGCGAAATCATCTGGAAATTCAACAAGGTCGGTGACTTTGACTTCGCTTGTCTGATTGCGGGCCACTATCAGGCGGGAATGATCGGCAAGATCACCGTAGTTGCCGCTGGTAAATCCGATGAACACACCCAACATAAGCACTAGCGATTATCACGAGTCATTTAAATCGAGAAAATCAATTTGAATCAAGCAAAACATCACCACGTTAGTGCCCAACAGGCAATCGCCCGTTGCGCTCCTCAAGGCCCTTCGCGTCTTTCCCAGTCATTATTTTTACAACCTAACCACTCAAACGGAATCCCAATGAAAGTTTTCAAAACCCCCCTGTCTGTACTCGCCGCAACGACTATGCTTGCCCTCAGTGTGCCGCACTTTGCGCACGCCACGGAAGCCCCCTCCAAAGACGGCAATAAGACCGAGATGACCGCCGCCGCCGACATGACTGACGGCGAAATTCGCAAGGTCGACAAGGACACGAAGAAGATCACGATCAAACATGGCGCGATCAAGAACCTCGATATGCCCCCGATGACCATGGTGTTTCAGGTCAAAGACGCTGCGATGATTGAAACGCTTAAAGTGGGCGACAAGATCCGTTTCAAAGCGGTGAGCGAGAAGGGTGCATTCGTCATCGCCGACTTGATGCCGATGAAGTAGTTCCGGCGTTGTTCACGTAAATAGCGAATGGCGGCCCCAAGCGGGCCGCTTTCAATTCGACTATCGGTACGCTGCTGACCGATCCCAAAATAGCAGACGTATTTTGAGACGATCGTCGAGACCAATGCGCCACCCCCCGAGCATTCGATCCGCCCAACGAGCAGCATCAGCGTTCCGCTCCCGTGACAAAGGCTTGATGCGAAATGGACACTCAGGACGCCAAGCCCTCGGTTCAGAGTCTTAGCCTCAGCGGTGCATTGCTGCGCATGTCGTCCGACCTTTACGTTGAGGTGTAACGAAACTGGGGGGTCGCCCTGCCTGATGTTGTTCGCCGCACTGTATGGGCCCTTCACTTGCACTGCGCACAGATCGTTCAGCAGTCCGATTCTTCTTCGACTTTTCACCACCCTCCGATGGCTCGCCTCGTGTTTTCTGTCGAATGTTCGGTGGAGTGACCCCGCGCCGGCGTATCGAAGCTTGAGTTGTCGTTTCGAATTCAACGCGTTGATCCGCACCGTAGGACGGAATGAAAGCCGCAAACTACGTGGCAACGTCGCAATTGCGTGCATAGTTTCTCGATGCACCGTGCGTTACCGAACAGACCTGCATTCAAAACGCGCGCATCATGAGCACATGGTGGGCTGATGGATGACTAGAAAGTATCAATAGCCCATCACACAATTTAGGTCGAATTTGACCGACATCAACACGGCAATATGCACATTGCTTAACCTTCAACGAAGCCGCAACTCCATCACTTTTCGCCACTCATGAAGTCCTTCTTCTCGATCCGCCTTAAACGCCGCACCGCTTTCGCGATGTTGGCGTTGTGGATTGTGACGGTAGCCTCAGGCGTTGCGAATGCATGTCTGCTGGATATTCATGGCGTTCACGAACATCATGCAATCGCTCAGCATGCAGCCACAACCCATGAGCCACTTGTAGCGAAAGTGACTCATGAAAGCGACGTCGAAGATCACGATGACGATCAGGCATTATCGAAAGAGTCATGCCTGAAAGTATGCGACGATAGTTCGAGATTCTTGCCGAAGCCAAAGTTTGGCTTTGACTTGCTGGACGTGCAAATGGCACCCCCGGTCGCCAGCGTTTGGATATCCACTGTTTCGTTTGTAGCTGCCGTTCGTGCATCCTATGATCGAAATCCGACCGCACCGGAACGACCCGCGAGAATTCGCTTTCTCAGACTGGCGCTATAGCCGCCGTCTTACGCTGAAGCGCGGCTAATTGCTTCGTGGACAGCGTCCTCCTTCAACTCATTCGCGTCGGTACACCACGTACCACGATGCGCATTGGAATCCACGCACAAATTGATATTGAGCAAGCACGACTAGGTCGCGCTGCTTGACCTACTCCCCTTGGAGATTCAAATGTTTGACAACACTAGTTACATGGTTGGCATGCACGGATTTTGGTGGATGTTCTGGCTGCTCTTGGTCGGCGGGTTGATGTTCTTTGGATGGGGGAGCCCGAGCGTTCGAGGTGGTGCCCCGCGTGAACTTCCGCACGAAGTGTTGCGTCGTAGGCTGGCCACAGGTGAGTTGACGCCTTCACAGTATGAAGAGCACAAAGCTTTGCTGGATCGCGACGGCGTCCGACCGAGCCTCGGTGATGCGTCAGGCAGCGATACGCGACCCTCGTCAAACTTGGAGTGATGCGATGTTCCATGATCATTTGCAACACTCGCAACACATATACAGCGATCAACGCGCCAGCAGTCCGAAAAGCTTCTGGCGTTCACGTTACGCCATCGGTTTTCTAGCATTCTCTGCCGTCGCAGCGTACTTTCTGCTCAGCGAGCATCGTGCTCACTTCCTCGGTGTACTGCCGTGGCTATTGATACTGGCCTGCCCTCTGATGCATGTCTTCATGCACGGCGCGCACGGTGATCACGGTGATCACGCGAATGGCCACGATCAACGCGACGATGGTCAGAGATCGACCCAACTGACTAAAGATAAAGGCGAGAAGCCATGAGTCAAGAAGCTCCGGCGTACGGGTTATGGCTGCTGGTCATCTTCAATTCGGCGATTTTCATCATGTTCGCCTACAGCTTCTTCAAACCACAAACCACGCGCGACTGGCCATCACTGAAGAAAGAGAAATGCGAACAGCGTTTCCGGTCGAGTACGAAACATACGCACTGAGCACGCCACGCTTTATACCCTCATGGCAGCGCAAGGCCGTCACCGCATAAGCCCGTGAAACGTACCCATTCAACCCTGCACGCCACGTCAATCACATCCCATGCAAACAATCAAGTTGAGAAGGTCAGAACCACAAGCGGTCGTCTCACCGGGCCGTCGCCTGGCCGGACGCGTGTTCAAGGGCGTGCCCGCGCCGACCAATCTTACCGTCCCGCCCCACCAGTTCACATCGGAGTCTACCTTGCGTATCGGCCTTGACTCTCAGGCTTGAACCGGGTTTCACACCTAATCACAGAAAGAAATTACACCATGCAATCGATGACTTTTGATATCCACGGAATGAGCTGCGGCGGATGCGTCGGAGGCGTTAAGCGCGCACTGGAAAAAGTGGACGGTGTGAGCGATGTTGCAGTGTCGCTCACGCCCGGACAGGCCAGCCTCAGGGCCGATGCTTCGCTAGCATCCGCTGGGCAGATCGTGGCCGCCATTACAAAACTCGGATATCACGCCAAACTACGATCCGCGGAAACTATGGGAGCGTCCGCGTAATGAACAAAAAAGCTGAAGCGCGCCATACGCACGGTGATAACGCGGTGCCGCAGACCCCCCACGATAGCGCCGTCTCGCCAACGCTCACGCACGAGGCATACAAAGCAGAACTGCGTTTGATGCAAATCGAATTGGTCAAACTACAGCGCCATTTCATTGGCTGTGGCGACAAGATTTTGATTCTGCTGGAAGGGCGTGATGCCGCCGGTAAAGACGGCAGCATCAAGCGGATCGTCAAGCACTTAAGTCCCCGCGAAACCCGCGTCGTCGCGCTAGGTAAGCCATCCGACCGTGACCTGAGCGCCTGGTACTTTCAGCGCTACGTGCCGCATTTGCCAGTGGCGCAGGAACTGGTGCTGTTTAACCGCAGTTGGTACAACCGTGCGGGTGTCGAACATGTCATGGGCTTTTGTAGCAAAGCAGAATACGAAGAGTTCATGCTCTCGGTGCCGACGTTTGAAGCGATGCTCGTTAATTCAGGCATCACCGTGCTTAAGTACTACCTTGACATCAGCAAGGACGAGCAAATTCTGCGTCTGGCAGCTCGTGAAAACAATCCGCTTAAAGCCTGGAAGTCGAGCCCCATCGATGCCGTTGCGGTCAAGCACTGGAAGGCGTACAGCAAGGCACGCGATGCCATGCTGCTGCGAACGCACACCCCGATTGCGCCCTGGCACATTGTGCGCACCGACGACAAACGGTTGGCGCGCTTGAATCTGATTCGAGACATCTTGACCCGCGTCCAATACGCAGGCAAGAAGACGTCGCTGGTGAAACCGGATTTCAACATCGCGTTCGAGTTCACGCCCGATTGCATCGACTCGAAGCGACTGGCGCGGTGAACCACTATTCAAAGAACCCGTGAAGTCGGCCGTTACCCCAGTTGAATTATTTCACGGCGTGCGCAAGGGAACTTGCTTTCCATTTACCGACGTCACGCAAAAGGTATTGCCATGATCAGCAGACGAAACTTTTTTCAGATATCAGGCGCAGCCGCGTTGGTCGGTGCCGGAGGTGCCGCGTGGATGTACTTTGGTGGGGATC
>JBBRGY010000072.1:0-10887 GCA_038223495.1 Burkholderiales bacterium
GATGCCATCGCGCAACGCTTGTGATAATTCGGGGCCTGACAGTCGCCCGTCGCGGCCCACTGCAATGGTGGACGCACCTCGTTCCAGCGACAACGTTCCTAGCGATTGCCCGACCGCGTATGTGATCTCAGGCGTTAGCGTTTTGCCAACGATGCCGCGAATGTCGTAGGCCTTGAAAATTTCTGACGGAAGTTGCATAAATTGCTTATTGAATGATTGGGCGGTACGCCGTTTGCAGCGTGCTATTTTGCCTTGGACGCGACTTGAAAGAACTCACATAGCCGTTCGGGCAACCAATTGAGTCTGCCAGGAAACGGGCCTGTGACGAACCCGACATGGCCGCCCTGAGCGGGTTGTTCAAGCGTGATGTTCTCGGGCATTTCGGCGGTATTGGGGAAGAGCGATGCTGGTACGAAAGGATCGTTCATCGCATTGAGCAGCAGAAATGGGATACGAATTTTTGCGATAAACCCGCGCGATGAGGCGCGGTAGTAGTAATCCCAGCTGCTGGTGTAGCCGTGCATCGGCGCGGTGTAGTGCTCGTCAAATTGAGGGAAGTTTTTTGGTTTCACGAGGAAACCCTTCTCACGCAAATGCGGGTGTTTCTCCATGCGGGCGGCGTAGCTTTCACCCATCGCTTTCATGAAATAGCTGTTGAAAATCCAGTTCTTGAAATGCAGAATCGCCTCCGCAGAAATACCCAGATCCAGTGGGTTCGACACTGACGCAGCGGCTCCAATAAACGCTTTCGCCGATTCGCCTTGCTCTCCGCACCATTTAGTCAGCGCGTTGCCACCAAGCGAAACGCCCACGGCAAAAATGGTTCTCGTCGGAAAGCGCGAACGCATTTCGCGAAGGATGATGTCGCAATGCTCGCTGTCGCCAGAATGGTAAGAGCGTGGCAAGCGATTGGGTTCGCCCGAACAGCCGCGAAAGTGCGCGACCATTCCGGTCCAGCCGCGCTCGTTGGCAGCAGCCATCGTCGTGCGGCAGTATTGCGAATCACTGGAACCTTCCAGTCCGTGAAAAAACACGAGCAAGGGCGCATCAGCGCTTGGGCCGTCCGACCAATCCAGATCGAGAAAATCGCCGTCTGCCAGTTCGAGTCGTTCACGGCGGTAAGCGATGTTGGGCCGTGGCAACCACTGCGCATAGATGCTTTGCAGATGGCCCGTGGGCAGCCACCAGGGGCGCTGATAAGTTGATACGATACGTGGCATTGATCCGATTTTATTCTTGTGAGGGGTGCAGTGATGACTGAGCTGTTGCCGCCGTGGTCCCTGTTGAGTGTGTTTTTACTTGCAAGCTTCGTGCTCGCGGTGACCCCGGGACCGGGTGTTTTCTACATCGTTACCCGCAGTGTTGCCCAAGGTCGGCGCTCGGGTCTGGCATCGGTTGCAGGCGTGGCCGTCGGCAATTTCGGTAACGCTGTGGCCGCTTCTTTGGGGCTGGCTGCGTTATTTGCGGCGTCCTCGCTAGCGTTTGAAGTCGTCAAATATGCGGGCGCTGCCTACCTCATTTATCTCGGCGTTAAAGCGCTGCGCAACACGTCGTCGGCCGTGTCGTCTGAAACCCTCAAAGTCGTGCCGCTTTGGCCGATTTTTCGTGATGGTTTAGTTGTCGCGCTGCTCAACCCAAAAACTGCGATTTTCTTTACGGCCTTTTTGCCTCAGTTCATGACCGCGCACGAGACGAGCGGCGCTGCACTTGCGCAGGCGTTGTTGCTGAGCGCCATGTTTGTGCTGACCGCAGCGGTGACCGACGCCGCATACGCAATTCTTGCTGGCGTCATTGCACCGCGTTTGGCGAACCGCAAAGCGGCGGGCAGGGTTGCCCGCATGACGGCTGGCGTGTCGTTCATCGCGCTGGGTATTTTTGCGGCGCTGACGGGCCGTAAGGCTTAGTCGCGACGCCCGTTGCGGTTATTCCGGTTGCGCCAAGCGGCGCTTCTGAACATCCGCTGCTAACTGGCGCAACACGCCTTCGGTCGCAGGCCAGTCGATGCAGGCATCGGTGATTGATACGCCATAAGCCAGCTCTTTGCCCGGCGTCAAATCCTGTCGACCACCTTTTAAATGGGATTCGATCATCACGCCGAAAATTCGCTCGTCGCCTGCGGCCATTTGACGACCGACATCGGCTGAAACGTCGATCTGTTTGTCGTGCTGCTTACTTGAATTGGCATGCGAGAAATCGACCATGATGCGCTGCGGCAACCCGGCTTTGGCGAGTTCAGCCCCTGAGGCTTCTACGCTTGCCGCATCATAGTTCGGCGCTTTGCCCCCGCGGAGGATGACGTGGCAGTCTTCGTTGCCGTTGGTCGAGATGATGGCGCTGTGCCCGCCTTTGGTCACGGAAAGGAAAAAGTGCGGCGCAGCAGCGGCCTTAATTGCGTCAACCGCGATTTTGATGTTGCCATCGGTGCCGTTTTTGAAGCCCATCGGACAGCTCATGCCGCTGGCGAGCTGACGATGTACTTGGCTCTCAGTTGTACGCGCACCGATCGCACCCCACGAGATGAGATCGGCGTAATACTGCGGCGTCAACGTATCGAGAAATTCGGTCGCGGCGGGAACGCCGAGTTCGTTGATGTCGAGCAGCAGTTCGCGCGCGAGGCGCAGCCCGTCATTGATTTTGAAGCTGCCGTCGAGGAACGGGTCGTTAATCAGGCCTTTCCAGCCGACGGTTGTGCGCGGTTTTTCAAAGTACACACGCATCACGACGATCAGGTCATGCGCCAATTCATCGCGCAAGACTTTGAGCTTTTTGGTGTATTCCAGCGCGGCTTTTTTGTCATGCATCGAGCATGGACCGACGATCACCACGAGGCGATCATCCGCGCCGTGCAGCACTTTGTGAATGTCGCGCCGCGTGTCAAACACCAATTGCTCGACCGCTTCGTTCGGCGTGAATTCGCGCAGCAAATGCGAGGGCGGAGCGAGCTCGAAAATATCCTTGATGCGGACATCGTCGACTTGGCGGTTGAGCAGGGCGGGCGTAGCGGGCATGATCATTCCTTGTTGCAATGCAATGATTTTACGTCAAGCAAGGAAATTGCTCTAAGCAGACACTTATAGGCAAATGCAAGAATTAAAGTTCGACAAAATACAAATATTAGCAATTTAATGCCTTTGCAGGTGATCGTAGTTCATTCAGCTTTTCCGACTAATCCATATTTAACAGGGGCTAGGACGTAAATAACCAATAAGTCGATTTCCATACAAAATAGCCACTAGCCCCTGTGTATAAGCCATTTCAATGCGAAGCTGTAGCGTGCTGAGCGAAAAAAAAGCCCACCAAACGGCGGGCTTGAGTGTTTGCACGAAGCGCAGGGAGGAACTGCGATCGCGCTCGCCAATCACGCAGAGCGTGTCAGCGTTTGCCAACGGTGCAATCCGTCGCGGGGAGCAACGGGGTAGCAGCACGTCAGCGAAGCAGGCACTTGGGGAACAAGCGCTGCAGCAAACCCGCGTCAGTCGAGGTTGAGCGCGGGGTCATTAGTAGAGACGTTTTCTCGTCGCAGAACGTGACAGCTCGCTGCAATTTCTCAGAAAACCTTAGAGCACGAGCCCACATAGCGAGGGCAGAATTCCATTGCCAGCGTCCGGATTGATCTTCGATAGAAACGCTTTGAGCGCTGCATCAACGTCCGCTTTGTCGCGCGCGACCTGAAGCTGCGACACATAGATCCCGACCTGCCGCAGCCGCTGATCCTCGGGAACCGCTTTTGGAATTGCGTCAATGGCATCTTCAATGAGAGCCGCAGAGCGGTTGTCACCGGCCAGCGTGCAAACGACCGCCGCTCGCAACTTATACGATGCGAGCACATAGCCGCGATTTGCTTCGCCCCAAGTGGCCACAGCGGCAAGTCCTGACGAGCAAGTCTCCGCCTTTTCGCGACGGGCGCTGTGCAGCATCGACTGCGTGATGAAACGTCGTGAGCCCTCGGTCGATCCGATTTTGCTGAAATCGGTGGTTGCTGGCGCCTCGGCAACCACGCTCGTCGCTGTGCCATCGACTTTTCCGTAAGTCAATTCGACGAGCGCCACGCGTTGTCGGAAGCGCTTCTTTTGAATGGGTGTGGCATTCGTGTCATCGAGGGCAGCAAAAGCGTCAGTGAGCCGCTTAGCCTCCGCCAGGGTTGCCGCCATATCCAGCAGCAGAAAGCGGGTTCGAACTTCGAGCAAATCCAGCTCGCCGAAAAGGATTGCGGCAACATCGGCACTCGGCGCAGCGCGAAGTCGCGCGAGACGCTCGTGGTAGGCCTCAAGCGCGCGGTCGGGCGGACCGAAGCGGTTATAGAAAAAACCCAGATCGCGTAGCGCGTCGAGGCTGTTGGCATTGAATCTTCCAGCCAGCTCATCCCACTCCTGAATCGACCTACGCAACAGCGCCTCGACACCGGTCGGATCGCCCGCCTGAACCTGCTCGAACGCACCGTTGGTGAGCGCGTTGAGCGCAACGCGTTTTGCATGGGGCGGTGGATTTTCCAGAATTGGGCGCACCTTCCGATGCAGCGCCAGCGACTCTGCGCGTCGCCCTGCGCGGCTGAGCATGAGCGCACGGTCAACTTCCGCCTCGGCGACCAGCCACGTTTCCAGCGGTTCGCCGCGAACGAGCGTTTCGTATTTGTCGAACTCGGCGCTACTTTCGGGAAAGCGACGCAGCTCGGCCAGCATATTGGCGCGCAGCAAAACCGCCTCGCGCCACCAGGTTTGCACCGACGGTGGCGGGCCTTTGCCGATAGCTTGTTCAACCAGCGGCAACGCAGCAGCCGTTTGATCAATCCAGTACATGATGTCTGCCAGCAAAAATCTTGCGCGACGCGTTGATTCCGCTTGATCGCCGTACAGTTTTGCACTCAGCAACACTGAGCGCTGCGCCACCGGCAACGCTTCCTTGAATCGCGACAGGCGGCGCAGCGTGGTCGCCACATGCAGACCAACCTGTTGCTCAACACTCGGGTCGTCGGCAAATTTTGTTGCGAGATCTTTCTGTGCTTGTTCGATCAGCGTCAAGACGCTCGGCCATTGGCCACCGTGCGTGTCCGGATCCGCGCTGCGTAGCAATTCCACGAGATAGTCCGCCGTCTTGACCGCGCGCGCTGTCTCAGTCCGCGCGCGTTCGTATTGCCATAGCGAAAACGCAAGGCCCGCCGCCAGTGCAAAAAACAGCGATGCTGTGAGGCTCACCGGCAACCAGTTTCGCCGTAACCACAGGCGTGTGCGATAGCTGCGATCTTCGCGTCGTGCGGAGATTGGACGATGCGCCATCCAGCGCGTGAGGTCGGCAACAAACGCCTCCATCGTGCGATAACGATCGGCTGGATCGATGCGAATGGCGCGAGCGATGATGGCGTCGACGTCGCCCTCCAGTCGCTCAACGTTACTCGGGGCCGGGATGTTGTCTTTGACCGTAGCGTGGTCATGATGCGTCGCGGCGTACGACAAGCGATCGGGTGTCACGTGCAGCACGGCATATTCCAGCGCTGCGCGGCCCGATTTTTCGGGCAGATGCGCGCGACGACCGGAGAGCAGGTGATAGGCGAGGCTGCCCAGAGAATAGATGTCGCTCGCCACACCCGTCGCCTCGCCGCTGATTTGCTCAGGTGCGGCGTATTCCACGGTCAGTCCGCGACCGCCCAGCTTGGTCGCCTCGGACGTCGTCGCCTCGTCATCCTTGCTATCGTCGAGCAAGCCGGCAACACCAAAGTCAAGCAGCTTGACGTGACCGCCTGGTGTCACAAGCACGTTCGACGGTTTCAGATCGCGGTGAACCACGAGTTGCGAATGCGCGTACGACACCGCTTCGCCGATTTCGCGAATTAGTTCGACGCGCGCTTCGACCGTGCTTGCATGCTCGGCGACGTAATTTAGAAGCGGTTGACCATCGACGTATTCGAGCACCAAAAACGGTTGCCCGAACAACCGCCCGGCGTCGATGAGTCGTGCGATTCCAGGATGATTGAGCCGCGCCAGCAAGGCACGCTCTTGCGCAAAACGCGCCTCGAAGCGCTCGAAATCGCCATCGTTGCGCAGGAATTTGACTGCGGCTTTGGCTTGATACAGTCCGTCGGCGCGGGTGGCGAGCCAGACTTCGCCCATCCCGCCAACGCCGATGACTTCCTGCAATTTCCATGCACCGCACAGCTCGCCCGCGTGTCGACGATCCTGGGTGCGCGAGCGCTCGGCCCGCAAAGCGCGCTGTAGCAGGTGATCGAAGCCGCGCTCGCCGCCGTCGCCTAACACCGGGGCGAGCTGGGTGGTGAGCCCTGACGTGGTTTTGTTGATTGAGCTTGCCGGGGCGCGACGCACGAAGCTGGTCGCCAGTGTTTGCGCGTGAGCGCGACCGAGAAGCTTCCTGACTTCCTGCGCGACACGGGGATCGCGCTTATGCAGGGATTTGACGAATGCAGGACGGGCGATTTCGTCGCACTCCAGCGCTTCATCGAACGCCGCGTTGACGGCCTTCCAGAACGTCGCATCAAAGACTGAGTCGTCAGGCGCTGTCGCGGGCGCTATCGATGGCGTAGAAGGGGGATCGGCTGGAGTCATCGCCCTGAGACAGACGAGATTGATCGAAATTGTGCGTCAGACGTCTGTAGCGGGAACATCGGATTCAAGCGGGCGAAACGTCCAGCCATTCCGCCAGCAAGGCACGCGCTTTGGTGATTTCACGGTTCACCGTGCGCGTCGAAATTTCGCGCGTTTCGGCGGTTTCGACAATTGTCATGCCGCAGAAAAAATGCAGCTCGGCCGTGTGGTACATGCCTTCGTCCACCGCCTTAAGCCGCTCCAGCGCGCGATCCAGCGCAATGACATCGACCGCTGACATCAGCGCATCGGCGGAGGAATCTGCATGCGACATGGTCAACAAGGTTGCGCCACCGCCGCGCTTCTCGGCATCGCGGGCGCGCACAAAATCGATCACGATGGAGCGCAATACTTTTCCCACGTAGGCGAAAAATTGCACGCGAGTATTGCCCTGCAAACCTTCGCGCTCGGCCATGCGCATGAAGCCCTCGTGTACCAGCGCGGTGGCGTTGAGTCCGGTAACACCACCGACCTGAGCGAGACGCGACCGTGCCACCCGTTTGATTTCGGGATACAGTTCCGCATAGAGCGAGCTCATGGCCTCGGCGTCGCCGCTGGCCGCGCGCTCAAACAATTCTTGGGTGACTTTTGGCATAGTTCCTTAAGCGAGTACGTCTTTTTATCTTTTTGCTACGCTCGGCGTAAGTAATTTATCCATGCATTATGTTGTTGGCATGGTTTTATTGGCGCTCAGCGACACTTTTTTTGAAAACACCGGGGTGAATGACATGACACGACAGGTTTTGCGCAACGCACGCGTCTTCGACAGCATGACTGGCGTGGTTCAGCCTTCGGGCACCATCGTCATCGTCGACGGGCGCATTACGTCGGTCACTATTGGCGAAATTGCAACTGATCTCGCCGACAGCATTGACCTTAAAGGGCGCATCGTGCTGCCCGGCCTGATTGATTGCCACGTGCATGTGATGGCCGTGCATCACGACGTGTGGCAACTGTCGATGCAACCGCCATCGCTGATCACTGCGCAGGCATCGCACGTGATGGAAGGGATGCTGATGCGCGGCTTCACCACCGTGCGTGATGCGGCGGGCGCAGACTACGGTGTGCAGCTTGCGGTGGAGCGCGGCTATCTGCGCGGGCCCCGGCTCTTTATATCGGGGCGACCGTTGTCGCAAACGGGCGGCCATGCCGACATTCGCCCGCGTGGCGTGCAGGAATTTATCTGTACCTGCGCGGGGTTGGGCCTGTTTCCAGCGCTTGCCGACGGCGTGCCAGAAGTGCGCCGCGCCGTACGCGAAGAACTGCGGCATGGCGCGAATCAGATCAAGATCATGGCAGGCGGCGGCGTGGCCAGCCCGACCGATCCGATTGACGGCACGCAATATTCACTGGAAGAAATTACCGCTGCCTGCGAAGAAGCCTATGCCGCCAACACCTATGTCATGGCGCATGCCTATTCGCCGCGTGCGATCACGCGCGCGGTGCAATGCGGCGTGCGCTCGATTGAGCATGGCAATTTGCTCGACGAGGCGACCGCAAAAGTCATGAAGTCACACGACGCATTTTTGGTGCCGACACTCGCGACCTATGCTGTGCTGGAAGACGAGGGCAAGCGCCTCCTGTGGAGTGCTGAAATGCTTGCCAAGCTGGATCGCGTAAAAGACGCTGGGACGCGCGCGATCGCCATTGCAAAATCAATGGGTATTCCTATCGCGTTCGGCACCGATTTGCTCGGCACGATGCATCCGCAGCAGGCGCTCGAGTGGAAGCTGCGCTCGACAGTGCAGACGCCGGTGGAAATATTGCAGAGCGCGACTAGCGTGGCGGCGAAGTTGCTCAATCAGGAAGGCAGACTGGGCGTCATTGCGCCCGGCGCGCACGCCGATTTAATCGTGATTGACGGCGATCCGACGCTGGATATTTTGCTGATGGGCGATCCAGAACAGAATTTTGTCGGCATCATGAAGGCAGGGGTTTGGGAGAAAACGATTGAGGGCAAGCGCTTCTGAAGCGTCTTGGTCCGACCCTGAGAACCAATCGATCCAACACTCACTATGACCAAATCGAAAGCCGAGTTCGCCTCGTTGACTGGACCTGAAAGTGCGGGTGAGCCTTAGCGAAGGAGCGCCACGCAGTACCCAAGGGCAAAGCTCAGTGCCGCCACAAAAACAACGAGCCATGCCGGTACAAGGGCGGCCAGTGTGCTTCCGCCAGAGGCAATCGGCAGTGGCACTACGCGCACTTCTGGTGCAGAAACGGGTGAGCTAACAGCAATGTTCTGCAGCTGTTCTGGGGCCTGCCCACCACCCAGCTGACGCGTAAATGCCATGAAGAAATCATCCGCATTCTTTTTGGCCACGGTCTGTACAAGACGGCTGCCGACACTAGCCAGCTTGCCACCAATATCCGCGCTGGCCGTGTAGGCCAGCACAGTGGCTTCGCCATCGGGCCGGAGGTTCACGGCAGCACGCATCTTCGCAAAACCTGCAGCACCCCCTTGCCCGTGGCCGGTCAGGCAATAGCTGTGCGGCGGATTCAAGTCGGTCAAGTCAAGCTGCCCTCTGAATGTGGCTGAAACAGGCCCGACTTTTGCCACCACGGTGGCTAGAAACTCATGATCCGAAATTTTCTCGAGTTGCTTGCAACCGGCAATGCAAGCCTGAAGCACGGCGGGATCGTTTAGTGCTTCCCAAACATTTTGCTGGCTCGCCGGAATGCGGTACTCGCCTGAAAATTCCAAAGCCATGATTACCCTCCGTAGTGTTTGATCAGCGCCTGCGTGCCTAATCGGCTCATGCCTTGCTGCGCCAAGCCGTCGAAGAGTTTGCGCGCTAGTGCAAGGCCCGGCAGCGCCATTTTCATGCGCTCTGCTTCGGCCAGGGCAATGCCAAGATCCTTGATGAAGTGTTCAATGTAGAAGCCAGGCGCAAAATCGCCGGCGATCATCTTGCCGCCCATCACAGTCAGCTGAAAGCCCGAGGCGGCCCCACCACCAATCGACTGCAGAACCGTGGGCAGGTCAAGCCCCGCCGCCTTGGCGTAAGCCAACCCCTCGCTTACGCCCATGATGGTTGATGCGATCACGATCTGGTTGCACATTTTGGTGTGCTGCCCGGCCCCTGCGGCACCCTGGCGCACGACGTTTGCCCCCATTAACTTAAGAATCGGCAACGCCTCATCGAAGGCAGCCTGATCGCCGCCTACCATGATCGACAGCTTTGCGTCACGCGCACCGATGTCACCCCCGGAAACCGGCGCATCCAGACTGCGACACCCCGCAGTGGCCGCCGCGCTGGCAATGCGTGCTGCCAGATCCGGACTTGAGGTGGTCATATCGATCAGCAATGCGTTGTTGGCGCGGGCCAGAATGCCGTCCGCGCCAAGATAAACCGCTTCAACATCATGCGGGTAGCCCACCATAGTGATCACCACATCGGCAGCTGCCGCAACATCACCGGGGGTTGCGCACCACGTAGCCCCGCGCGCCAGTAATTCGTCCGCCTTGCTGCGTGAGCGGTTGAACACCGCCAGAGTGTGGCCAGCAGCCAGTAGGTGGTCGGCCATGTAGCAGCCCATATTGCCGAGGCCAACAAAGCCAATGCGAAGTTTTTTATCGGTATTACTCATGATGATTTTCTGTTGATGATTGTGCTGCCTGCCGGATGAGTCCGCGCAGGTACATGGGGGTCAGCGGCTGGCGGTTGACTTCAACAGCGAAACAACTAAGTGCATCGTTGACCGCGTTGGTCAGCGCACCGATCGCGCCCATCACGCCGCCCTCAGCCATGCCTTTGATGCCTGCTGGCGTTGCCCGGTTGGGGGTGTGCATGGAAAGGATCTCGATATGCGGCAAATCGTGAGCAGTGGCAACCAGGTAGTCGGCCAGCGAACCGGAAAGATTTTGACCCGTCTCGTCGTACACCACGTGTTCAAACAGCGTCCCGGAGAGTCCCATAGCAATGGCGCCGTGCTGCTGCCCTTCGACAACGACCGGACTGAGCACCGTGCCGCAGTCCTCTGCCACGACATAGCGGCCGAAACGCAGTGCGCCTGTTGCGGCGTCAACCTCGATCTCACACACATGGGTGGAGTTGGAGTACGTCATCGGCGGCGGATCATAAGTCTTGTGAAATTCAAGTCCAGGACTCATGCCATCCGGTAAATGGGTGGGGTCCAGATAGGCGATACGCGCAACATCTGCCAGCGAGACGGTCGTTGCAACCCAAAGACCGTCGATCATCTGCTCGACTTGCGAATCGCGCAAACGCAACGCGTTCAGCTCAGTCGTGCCGAGCAGCGTGCCCGCAATCGCCAGCACCTTGGACTGAGCCTC
>JBBRGY010000073.1:0-10873 GCA_038223495.1 Burkholderiales bacterium
CGCTTTGCCAACGCGGTCGCTTTCTTGGGATCGGTTTGGAAAATTGAGCCTTCGCCGAGTAGCGCGTTGATCTCGGTTTGCTCTTTTTCTAGCGCTTCGATTTTCGCAGGCAGGCCGTCGAGTTCGCGTTGATCTTTGTAGTTGAGCTTTGCTTTCGCGAGCGTTGCCGCGGCCGTGGCAACCTTTTCGGCTTTCGGGGCCTTCACGGCTGTCGCGTCGATCAGCGCTTGTGACGATGCGAGGCCGAATGGCGAAGTGCTAACCGGTTTTGCTGCGGGAGCGGACGGTCCGCCGCCATTCTGGGCTTCATTCTGCGCTTCTGCCAATGTCGCCATCAATTTCGATTGCGCCTGCCAGTCGGTAATTCCGCCTTCGTATTCGCGCCACAAACCATTGCCTTCAGCGACAAGGCAACTCGTCACTACGTTGTCGAGAAAGCGCCGGTCGTGGCTGACGATGAAGACCGTGCCCTCGTAATTGGCCAGCTTGTCCTCTAACAATTCCAGCGTGTCGATGTCGAGATCGTTGGTTGGCTCGTCGAGCACGAGTACGTTCGCTTCTTTAGCAAAATGCCGGGCAAGCAGTAAGCGATTTCGCTCGCCACCCGAGAGCATTTTTACCTGCGCGTTGGCGCGCGCGGGCGAGAACAGAAAGTCCTGCAAATACGTCATCACATGAACACGTCGTTCGCCGACTTCGATCCAGTCACTGCCCGGCGCGATGAATTCGGCGAGCGTGGCTTCTTCGTTCAAGCCGTCGCGCAGTTGGTCGAAATAGGCGACCTGCATTTTTGCGCCCGTGCGGATCTTGCCGCTATCGGGTTGCAGCTCGCCGAGGATCAGTTTCAGGAGCGTCGTCTTGCCAATGCCGTTCGGGCCAACCAGGCCGATCTTGTCGCCGCGCAAAATGGTGCTCGTGAAGTCCTTCACAATCACGTTCTTGCCAAACGACTTGCACACGTCCGTCAGCTCGGCGATGATCTTGCCGGACTGTGCGCCGCTGGTGATTTCCAGCTTGACGCGACCGAGCGAATCGCGGCGCTTTTCGCGGGTGTCGCGCAGCGCCTCCAGACGGCGAACACGGCCCTCGTTGCGGGTACGACGCGCCTCCACGCCTTTACGAATCCAGACCTCTTCCTGCGCGAGAAACTTGTCAAATTTGGCGTTTACCGTGGCCTCGAACTCAAGCTGCGCGGCCTTCTGCGTTTCGTAGGCCGAATAGTTGCCCGGAAAACCTGTCAGTTTGCCGCGATCCAGCTCAACGATTCGGGTGACGACGTTGTCCAGGAATGTGCGGTCATGGCTGATGATGACGGCGCTACCTTTGAAACTTTGCAACATCGATTCCAGCCATGCGATGGCCGCAAGGTCGAGATGGTTAGTCGGTTCGTCGAGCAACAAAACGTCCGGCGCGCCCACCAGAGCCTGCGCAATCGACACGCGTTTTTTCAGGCCGCCCGAGAGCGTTGAGACCAACGTGTCGGGGTTCAGGCTCAGTTGCGAAAGTGTGGTGGCGACCTTCGATTCCCATGCCCAGCCGTCGAGCTCGTCGATTTCGTGCTGCATGTCGGAGAGCGTGTGTTCGTCTCCGCCCTCAACCGCCAATTTTTCGTATTCATCGCGTAGCTCGCGAGCGCGTGAAACGCCGTTTGAAACGGCCTCGAACACCGTGGTGTTTAAAGCGAAAATCGGCTCTTGTGGAACGGTGGTGATGCGCACGCCGCCTTGCAGCGCAATCGCGCCGTCATCGAGCACCTGCGTACGTGCCAGTACTTTCAGGAGTGAACTTTTGCCTGCGCCGTTGCGACCAATCAGGCCGATCCGTTCACGCGTTTCAATTGCAAAATCCGCGCCATTGAGGAGCGGGGCGAGACCAAATGCGAGGTGAGCGTTTTGTAGAGTGAGTAGAGCCATGCCCGTATTGTATTGGGCGTGGATATAGCTTTCTCTTTAAACCTATATTTAACAAGGGCTAACGTCGAATTGTGGCTGAAGTCGACTAATGGCATTTATAGAATTCATCCCCAGTATGGTGGTCATTACAGCTACAAGCTGTATGCCTTGATCGACGCTGCAAACCGCTGGTTTTCATGTGCTGCGGCGCGCGAATGCGCTGCTATCATGCCCCGCTGAGATGTCTGCCCTGTGAGGACAGGCCAGACACGCAGGTCGCGCCAACAACGGGCCGCAATCTCTTGAAATTCAACACGGTGCAACAGTCAGCGCCATAAAAAAGGAGGCCCCCATGGATAAACCGTGGCTTAAAAATTACCCCAAAGGCGTACCGGCAGAGATCAAATACGATCAGTACGCCTCCATCGTGCAATTACTCGAAGAGAGCTATCAAAAATATGCCTCGCGCCCAGCCTTCACCTGTATGGGCAAAACGCTGACGTACGGCGAAATCGACGCCTATTCCCGTGCGCTGGGCGCTTATTTGCAGAGCCTGGGACTGCAACAGGGCGACCGCGTTGCTCTGATGATGCCTAACGTTTTGCAGTATCCGATTGCCGTGGCCGCCGTGCTGCGCGCGGGTTTTGTCGCGGTCAACGTGAATCCGCTGTACACGCCGCGCGAGCTTGAGCATCAGCTGAAAGACTCGGGCTCCAAGGCGATCATCATCCTTGAGAACTTCGCCGCGACGTTGCAACAGGTGCTCGAAAAAACGCCGGTGAAGCACATCGTACTTGCCGCGATGGGCGACATGTTCGGCATGCTCAAAGGCGCGCTCGTCAACTACGTTGTGCGTAGCAAAAAGAAAATGGTGCCTGCGTTTTCGCTGCCAACAGCGGTGAAATTCAACGAAGCGCTATCGAAAGGCAAACCGCTCGCGCTGTCGCCGTCAAAGGCCAAATTCGATGACCCGGCCGTGTTGCAATACACCGGCGGAACGACGGGCGTATCGAAAGGCGCAACGCTGCTTCACAAGAACATCATCGCCAATGTGTTGCAATCCGAAGCCTGGATGCAACCGGCGCTGAACAACCCGAAAAAACCGAAGCCCCCAGAGCAATTGATCACGGTGTGTGCGTTGCCGCTGTATCACATCTTCGCGTTTACGATTTGCTATCTATTGGTAACGCGAACCGGCGGACACGCCATTCTGATCCCGAATCCACGCGACATTCCGGGCACGATCAAAGCGCTCAAGGGCTTCGAGCTGCACATGTTTCCAGCCGTGAACACGCTCTACAACGCGTTGGTGAATGATCCAACTTTCTCCGAATTGCAAACGAGCAATCTGCGCGTCTCCAACGGTGGCGGCATGGCGGTGCAAAAAGCTGTCGCCGATAAGTGGTTGAAGGCTACGGGTTGCCCAATCGTCGAAGGCTACGGATTGTCCGAAACATCGCCTTCCGCCACCTGCAATCCAACGGATTCCGAGGCTTATTCCGGCACGATTGGCATGCCGCTGCCGTCCACCGAAATTTCGATTCGTGATGATGACAACAAGATCGTCAAAATGGGCGAACCCGGCGAGATTTGCATCAAAGGCCCGCAGGTCATGGCGGGCTACTGGCAGCGCCCCGATGAAACGGCGAACGTCTTCAGCGCCGACGGTTTCTTCAAATCAGGCGATATCGGTGTGATGGACGAGCGCGGCTACGTGAAGATCGTGGATCGCAAGAAAGACATGGTGCTGGTCTCCGGATTTAACGTCTATCCGAACGAGGTTGAAGACGTCGTGGCGAGCTGCCCCGGCGTGATGGAATGCGCGGTGATCGGCGTTCCTGACGAGAAAGCGGGCGAGGCAGTGAAAGTGTTCATCGTCAAGAAGGACCCGAACCTCACCGAGCAGGCCGTGCGCGACTACTGCGAGAAAAACCTCGCGGGTTACAAGAAGCCGAAGTACATCGTGTTCCGAGCAGATTTGCCGAAAACGCCCGTAGGCAAAATTCTGCGACGTGAGTTGCGGGACATGGATAAAAAAGCGGCGTAGCGCGTTTAATCCGATCTAAAAACGGCCCCGCGGGGCCGTTTTTTTTTTTCCGGGTGCTGAAAACTTCCCGCACGGTAGGTCAGCACCAGCGTGTCGCGCACGCCGTCTGGCCCATCCGGCTGAATCGGTGTTGTCTCGTGGATCACCCGCTTGTCGTCAAGCAAAAGCACCGACCACGGCTCGGTTAAGGTGAAGCGAACACCGCTCGTACCCGCTGCTTCAAACACCCGCGTTTCGCCACCTTTCACACCGCGACGGTTGACCAGAATTACGGCAACAAAATCCACGCCGTCGCGATGCGCACCTTCGGGTGTGGGGCGACCAATGCCCTCGGCGGTGTCGATGCGGAACTGATGAGCTTCGATAAACCATTTGGGCTCTGGGCTCACGCGCGCGAAAACCTGACCCAAACCCGAAAGCAAACCACGCCAGCTTGCATCATCGCAAACCGACGGCGCAATCGGCTCAAACAGGCGCTCAATGCCACCATGCAGGGCGTTGTAATCAACCGGCTGCCAGTGCGCCCGATGCGCGACTTGCGTCAGCGCTGATGGCGCAACCGTTTGTACAAAACTGCTGTGACGACGTGAACGATATTTGCCTCCGTCTTTCAAATAGGCGTCGCGCGGCAAATCGTTCCACGTTGTGGCGAACGGAAACAGCGCCGTGTTGGTCACACCAAAGCACTTCGCAAGATGCTTCGGCGACACCAGACAAAAGCCGCGCGCCTGCATTTCTTGCACAATGGCGTCTCTGGTCTCAACGGTCTGCATCACCACTCCTGAATTGGGTAAACAAGTGACTCATTTTTCTGCCAATATCAATCGCATCGCGCTGTTACGAAATAGCCGCGACAACGGTCTGCCCGATTTGCTGCATGCCGCCAAAACCATTCTCGATGCCGGTGCCGCTGGTATCACTGTGCATCCGCGTCCAGATGAGCGACATATCCGCCTGAGCGATATCGCGCCGCTGGCAGCTTTGCTCGCACAATATCCTGATCGCGAATTCAATATCGAAGGCAATCCGCATCACAACTTGATGGCCATTGTAGAAGCGGCGCTGCCGCATCAGGCGACGTTCGTTCCAGACGCAGTCGGCGTGAGCACGTCGAATCGTGGCTTCGCGGCGGGCGCGGAGATGAACGATGTTCAACCGCTCATCGCGCAGCTCAAAGATAGAGGCGTGCGTGTAAGCGTATTTGTCGACGCAGAAATTTCTGCGGTCGAGGCGGCGCATGCAGCGGGCGCGGATCGAATTGAGCTTTACACAGAACCTTATGCGGCGGCGTTTGCGGCGGGCGGTGCTGGTGCGGCAGAACTGGAATTGCAAAAATTCGTTCAAGCGGCGACGCGAGCCCGCGAACTCGGCGTTGGCGTCAACGCCGGACACGATTTGAATTTGCATAACCTGCCTGACTTCATTCGAGAGGTCGCGCCCGATGAAGTCTCCATCGGGCACGCGCTGATCGCCGACGCCATTTGGCTCGGACTGGATGGGGCGACGCGCCTGTATATTGCTCGTTGCCAAGGCAACTAATGAACGCGCTCGCACAAAAGCCCCTTGCGCTCACGATGGGTGACCCCGCGGGCGTTGGGCCGGAGATTGTTGCCAAAGCGTTGGCGCACGACGCCGTATTGCGAGGCCGTGTTGTGGTGGTGGGTGATCCGTTGGTGCTTGCCGATGCGCTGGCACATTTCGCGCCGAGCTTCAGCGCGGTTCACGTTGACCTGCACGCCGCAATGCCTGACCTTCACGAACATCAAATTGCGCTGCACCCGGTCGCAACGTTATCAGTCTTGCCGCCCATCGGAAAAGTGTCTGCCGAAGCAGGCCGCGCTGCGAACGCGGCGATCGTGGCAGCCGCCGAGCTGAGCATGCTCGGCTACACGTGCGGCTTGGCCACGGCACCCATCAACAAGCTCGCACTGCGCGCCGCAGGCATCAGCGAGCCGGGCCATACTGAAATCCTTGCACGCATCGCTGGTTTGGCGGGTACAGATCGCTTTGCCATGATGTTCGCAAGTGAGCATTTGCAAGTCGTTCTTGCCACCATTCACCAGCCGTTGGCCCAGGCGCTAGCCGCCCTGACGCCGGAACTGGTGCTGCAAAAACTTCAGCTGACGCACGAGGCGGGGCGATGGCTTGGCAAGAAGCAACCGCGCATCGCCGTCGCTGGCATCAACCCGCACGCAGGCGAAGGCGGCATGCTCGGCGATGATGAACAACGCGTGCTGGTTCCTGCGATTGCTGAAGCCCGTGCGCAGGGCATTTTGGTGACCGATCCACTGCCGCCAGATACCGTGTTTATGCGCGCTCGCGCTGGCGAGTTCGATGTGGTGCTTGCGATGTATCACGATCAGGGGTTGATTCCAGTAAAACTACTCGGGCTCGATAGCGCGGTGAACGTGACGATTGGGCTTCCGTTTTTACGCTCCAGCGTGGATCACGGCACGGCGTTCGACATCGCTGGAAAAGGCATCGCCTCTGAGGCGAATTTGCTGCACGTATTGCGCTGGCATCTGGCGCGAATCGACGAGCTGGCGTAGGCGCGAAACCTCTCGCTGAATCGCAGAGCCGGTTTCGGCGAAAATAGCTGCATGAACACGACCATGCACCTCTCCGGGCTCGAACCGCTCGAAATCGGCCCGGACTCTCTTTTCGTAAACGTCGGTGAACGCACCAACGTCACGGGCTCTCGCGCTTTTGCAAAATTGATCCTCAACGACGATTACGCCGGGGCGGTCGAAGTGGCGCGGCAACAAGTGGCCAGCGGCGCGCAGATCATCGACGTCAACATGGACGAGGCGATGCTCGACAGCAAGGCCGCGATGATGAAATTTCTAAACATCATCGCGACCGAACCGGACATTTCGCGCGTGCCCGTTATGATCGATTCATCGAAGTGGGAAGTCATCGAGGCAGGCCTGAAGTGCGTGCAGGGCAAGAGCGTGGTGAACTCCATTTCTCTGAAAGAAGGCGAAGAAAGCTTTCTGCAGTGCGCACGACTTTTGCGGCGTCACGGCGCTGCGGCGGTGGTGATGGCGTTTGATGAACAAGGTCAGGCTGACACGTATCAAAAGAAGATTGATATCTGCGCACGCGCTTACAAAATTTTGGTGGAAACGGTGGGTTTTCCACCTGAGGACATCATCTTTGACCCGAACGTGTTCGCGCTCGCCACTGGGCTAGAAGAGCACAACAATTACGGTGTCGATTTCATCGAAGCGGTGCGCTGGATCAAGCAGAATTTACCCGGCGCGAAGACCTCGGGGGGTATCTCGAACATGTCGTTTTCGTTCCGCGGCAACGATCATGTGCGCGAAGCGATGCATACGGTGTTTCTGTATCACGCGATCAAGGCAGGGCTCACGATGGGCATCGTCAACGCGGGGCAGGTCGGCATTTACGACGAGCTGGATCCTGTGCTGCGAGAGCACTGCGAAGATGTCGTGCTCAATCGACGCGCCGACGCGACCGAGCGCATGTTGGCGCTGGCTGAGATGGTCAAAGGCGGCGGCAAAGCGCGCGTTGAAGATTTAAGCTGGCGCGAACTGCCGGTCAATGAGCGGCTCAAGCACGCGCTCGTCAAAGGTATCAACACCTTCATCGTTGAAGACGCTGAAGAGTCACGCCTTGGCTTCGCGCGCCCATTGCAAGTGATCGAAGGCCCGTTGATGGCGGGCATGGATGTCGTGGGTGATCTATTCGCTCAGGGCAAAATGTTTTTGCCGCAAGTGGTGAAATCTGCGCGCGTGATGAAGCAGGCGGTTGCCCATCTGGTGCCGTTTATCGAAGAAGAGAAACGTCTGCTCGGCACCACAGCAAAGACCACAGGAAAGATTGTTTTAGCGACTGTGAAATGCGACGTCCACGACATCGGCAAGAACATCGTCGGCGTGGTGCTTCAGTGCAATAACTACGAAGTGATCGATCTCGGCGTCATGGTGTCGTGCGACAAGATTCTCGCCGCCGCAAAAGACTCCAACGCCAATATCATCGGCCTTTCGGGGCTCATCACGCCGTCGCTCGAAGAGATGGCACACGTGGCAAAAGAAATGGATCGCCTCGATTTCCATTTGCCACTGTTAATTGGTGGTGCGACGACCTCTCGCATGCACACGGCGGTGAAGATCGCGCCAAATTACAAAAATCCGGTCGTCCACGTCGTTGATGCATCGCGCGCCGTGGGGGTAGCCACAGCATTGTTGAGCGACGAAATGAAGCCAGCATTCGTTGCCGAAACAGCCGCAGACTATGAGGTCATTCGCAAGCGACACGCGAATAAAAAGACCGTCCCGCTGCTCGAACTCGAAGTCGCACGTGCTAACAAATTTTTTGCGTTTGCCGGCGATCATCTGAACTACATACCGCCCACGCCCAAGCACACCGGCGTGCATCAACTCACCAATTACCCGCTTTCCGCGCTCGTGCCCTACATCGACTGGACGCCGTTCTTCCTGGTGTGGGATCTGGCGGGCCACTATCCGAAAATTCTCAACGACGAAATCGTCGGCGACGAAGCGCAACGCGTGTTCCGAGATGCCAAGGCGATGCTGAAGCGCATCGTGCAGGAAAAGTGGCTCACAGCGAACGCCGCGTACGGATTGCTACCCGCGCAGAGCGACGGCGATGACATCATCATTTTTGCCGATGGTGGACATACTGAAGTGGCGATGCGTTTTCACACCTTGCGCCAGCAAACTGTGAAAGAACCGGGTCGCCCCAATTTCGCGCTAGCGGACTTCATTGCGCCACGCGACAGTGGCCACGCCGACTATTTGGGCCTGTTCGCGGTGACGACTGGACTTGGCGGTGATGAACGCCTGGCCGAATTTGTAGCGGCAGGCGACGACTACAACTCCATCATGTTCAAAGCGTTGGCCGACCGTTTGGCGGAAGCCTTCGCCGAGCATTTGCATGAGCGTGTACGCAAAGATTTCTGGGGTTATGCCCATGATGAAAAACTCGATAGCGAAGCGCTGATCAAAGAGAAGTATCGTGGCATTCGCCCGGCGCCCGGTTATCCCGCATGCCCCGACCATCGCGAAAAGGTTGACCTGTTTCGGGTGTTGAAGGCGGACGCCATCGGCATGGCATTGACGGAGTCGTACGCGATGACGCCTGCATCCAGCGTCAGCGGTTTCTACTTTTCACATCCCGCGTCGCAGTTCTTTACTGTCGGCAAACTCGGTGACGATCAGTTTGCCGATCTGGCGAAGCGACGCGGAGAGGATATTGATGCGCAGAAGAAAGCGCTAAATACGCATCTGTGATCTGAAATATCCATACTGGGAACCTGATTTTCGGCAACAGCTTTTTATTGGAATGACTTTTCCACGGGGGCTAGATGATCAATTTGCCATTTATCAACTTTGGCAAAAAATCGACGCTATGCCCCGTAAATTGGATATTTCAGCAATAAGTTGTTAGCCCAATCGATGCCATTTAGCGTGCTAATGTCGCATCGCCGATACGCTGTAGCAACGCCTTTTCTATTTGCATGCAGCGCTGCTGGGCATCCGGGCATCGCCCGTTGTAGCATCGGTTTCGTGCTCAATCAGGCGCGCCACAAGCGCTGACCTGATTCCAATTTCGCACCAGAAAGGACGCTCCAATGCAGACCGCACTCATCCACACCTCACACGCCTCGCAAAGCGTAATCGGCGTCGCGATGGTTGCCGCAAATGCATCGGCCGCATTTTCTGAAATGCATCCTGCCTGGGCCAATCCAAAGCATCCGCGTTGACTAGTTAACGACAGCGCTGTTTTGCAGCGCGTGGGGCGCTTACCGTCGCCCCAGTTACCGCTCCGGTGTTCGGCAAACGCCGCCCGCGCAGAGTCAGTTCACCGCGTCATTAACGCTCAGGTCTGCGCTGCTTTGTTTTCTTCGTCGCGATGGGCTTAAGCCATGCGTCATCCGCATCGTTTGCACCTGCCGCACACACACTATTTTTTGAGATTTCTCATGCAAGCTGCTCTGTCACTCTTTAGCTGGTTACGGGCGCGGTTACGATCAATGTTTAAGTTACCCGCGCTTCCCTCCGGCGACCTGCTCAACGATCCTAACTATCGCCGTATTTTTGCGTCCGTCGTGGTCACCCATTTCGGCGCGCAGATCACGATGCTGGCGCTACCGCTCACTGCGGTCACGGTGCTGAACGCAACACCGTCGCAGATGGGCTTTTTATTGTCGGCTGAAATTGCGCCGTTTGTATTGCTGTCATTGCCAGCCGGTGTGTGGCTGGATCGGGTGCGCAAGTTGCCGGTCTACGTGATCGGTGAAATGGTGTTCGCCGCCACACTCATGACGGTTCCCATCGCGGCGTGGACGGGAAATCTGTCGATGACGTGGCTGTACGCAGTCGGTGTCGTGCTCGGCTGCGTGCATGTATTTGCCGGATCAGCCGCACAAATCGTGCTGACGCAGATCGTGTCGCGTGATCGGCTGGTTGAAGCGCACAGCAAGAACGCGCTTGCGGTGTCCGGTTCCGAGATCGCGGGACCAGGGCTGGCGGGTGCGTTGATCAAACTGCTGGGCGCACCGATCGCCATCGCGTTTGATGCGATTTTGATTGCCGGATCAGTCATGCTGCTGCGTGGCATACGCGTGAACGAAACGGTAAATCCAACGGCCAACACCAACTTTATCCAGCAGTTGCGCGAAGGCGTTCAATTCGTGAAACGCACGCGAATGCTGTGGACGCTCGCGCTGTTTGTAGGCTGCTGGCAACTCTTGCACCACATGGCGAGCGTCGTGCAAATTCTCGTCGCTACGCGCGAGCTGGGCATGACTGCACAGGCCATTGGACTTTGTTATGTTGGCATGGGCGTAGGCACCATTCTGGCCAGCGTGTACGGCAAGCGTGTCAGCGAAAAATTTGGGCCTGGCCCGACCATCGTGGCGGGTATCGCCGTCAGCGCTGGCGGCTGG
>JBBRGY010000074.1:0-10628 GCA_038223495.1 Burkholderiales bacterium
GACACGCAATACGTCGGCATGCCGTGCAGAAAGTTCGTCGTGCCATCGAGCGGGTCGATGATCCAGATGAAGTCGCTGTTCGGGTTGCCGCGCGTGGCGCCCGTGCCTTCCTCGGCGATGATGCCGTGATTCGGATAGGCACCCAGGAGCGTATCTACAATCGCGGCTTCGGCGTTGCGATCAATCTCGGTCACAAAGTCGCCGGGGCCTTTGCTGTCGATGGTGAGGCGATCAAGATTGCGGGCGCCAAATTGAATGATTTCGGCGGCTTCGCGTGCGGCTTTTACCGCCGTGGTCAACATCGGATGCATGGAGAGACTTCTAAATGGTGGGAAAGAGCGTGAGTCAGAGCGACACTAACGAGCGAAGCGGGGCACTGACGGTAACCTATGATTTTAATCCGCTCGCTCAAATTGCGGTGGTGCTCTCGCATACTTCGCATCCCGGCAATATCGGCGCGGCGGCGCGTGCCATGAAAACTATGGGATTGACGGATTTGCGCCTGGTTAATCCTCGTGAGTTTCCGAGCGAAGTGGCGACGGCTCGTGCGGCGGGGGCTGTTGACGTGCTGGACGCGGCGCGCGTTTTCACAAGCTTGAATGAGGCGATTGCAGACTGTGTTTATGTCGTTGGCAGTTCTGCGCGAGGACGAGATTTTGTCGGGGAGGTCACCGATGCGCGCACCGCAGCAACCCAACTGGCCTCAATCACCCATCAGGGAACTGTCGCGATTGTGTTCGGCTGCGAAACCAGCGGACTGACCAATGCCGAAGTTGCGCTGTGCCAAACACTTGCCTACGTGCCGACCAACCCCGACTACTCGTCGCTCAATCTGGGCAGCGCGGTGCAAGTGTTTGGTTATGAAATTCGGGTGGCTTCGATGGCCTTGCAGGGCTTGACGGGCGGATACAAAGCGTCCGAGCTCCAGCTCGCAACGCAAGCCGAAATCGACGCCATGTACGAACACATGCGCACCACACTGACCGAGATCGGTTTTTTCAGGCCCGACCATCCCAGAACGCTCTTCCCTCGAGTGCAGCGATTGTTCAATCGCACGCGGCTTGAGCGGGAAGAGGTGGATATTTTTCGCGGGATGCTGCGGGCGGTCGAACTCGCGACAAAAAAGTAATTCACGTGCCGAACCGGGGAGCTTATCTAACCATTGAGCGCTTACGCTTTTTCGGGATTTGCGATGTGTCAAGAGGCGCTATTGACGCTGGGCCAGGTTTTTTCCGGGCAACATCAACCAGCGTGAGATTCATTGAAGCCGTGAAGAGTAGTGTTGCCAATATCGCGATTGCGGGGATGTGCGCCGGAAAGTCAAACCACGCGTGGATCGCAAAAGCGAACGCCCCTAGATAACAGGCCAAAGCAGGCGAAAGGCGCTCCCCCCTGACGCGGGATCGCCAAAGTGTGCGCCCCGAAAGTACTGCGGCCAGAAGCAACAGCACCAGCACAACCGCACCCAGAGCCCCTAGTTCAAATAGCAACTGCAAATAGTCGTTATGGGCATATTCCACGAAACCTAAAAGGTTCGGCGTCTGGAATCGCTGAAAAGCAATCGCATAGCTGCCCAAGCCGGCGCCCAACGGAAAGAACTCAACGATACCCGACCAGGTGTGCTGATTCATGACGGTACGCCCAAACAATCCATCGCCGACGCCGCCACTGGTAGTCGATTTGACTAACTGAGCAAGGCCAGTCATAGTGGCCAGACTGAGTGCTAGCAGGAGAATCGCCGCAGTGGCAAGTAACGCTCGTTTTGAGACTGTGCGGCGCTGATATGCGCAGAATCCTATCGCCATTAGGCTGGCAATACCCCCCGCCAACACGCCGGCGCGAGACAGGCTGGCAATGAGCGCCGCTGCTACGAATGCCGCGGCAGCACCCCAACACACGTTCGAAAACGCAGTGGCGTCGTGTCGATGGGTAAAAAAGGAAAACTGGCCTGCCGCTCTAAAAATCAACAGCGGGAGAGACATCGCCAACAGCGTTGCGTAATGATTTTTGTTGACGAAAGTGCCAGACGCACGATTGTGTCCCGCGTATTCCAGTACTAGCAGCGACGCGCCGCGGAAACCTAATTGAAACAGCCCGATCAACGCCTCGAATACTGCAAACACGGCAACGGCACCTAATAGCTGCAGCAGCGCACGACGGGACAACAGGGGCACTGAAGCGGCAATCACCAGACAGGGAACCAAAGCAAAAAGCGCACGCTGGGTTGCATAGGGATCTGTCGACAGCGCCAGACGTTTAACGCCAAAATCCGGCTGCCCGAGCAAGTCAACGAGGCCAGCGTACGCAGCACGCCCCGGAAGTGTCAACCATTGTGTGGTTGCTACTGAGAACAGCCCTACGGCGCCACCAACCATTACGAGGAGCAACGCGGCGTTCAGGCTCGTCGCAGCGCGGCTCCACCTGTTTTCGATGGGACGGGAGGCATAGACCAGGCCGCCTGCCACCGCTGCCACACAGATACTCAAGCCCAACGCCACCGACATGGCGAAAGGTGTGTTGCCACCACGAAAGACAGCCAATAAAAGAAAAAGCCCCAGCACAAGGGCTAGGGCTTTGTCGAGCGCGTTACGCGCGAAGGAGCGCATTAATTCGGGCTGACGTTCCTGTTGTCGCGGTACAACAAGTAGGCACCTACCCCCACAGAAGCTCCGATTAGAACGTTGGTGCCGGTCAAGCCACCGACAGCTGGAACAGCCGCCGCGCCTATTGCGACGCTAACAGGAACGGCTTGAACCGCCGCTAGGAGGGCTGCACAAGAGTTAGGCGCGGCAATGTCGAGGCGCTCGTTTTCTTTGAGGTTGACGTCGCAGCCGCAAGGAAACACGATAGTTACGCTGGCGCGGGACGTTGTAGTAACGCGCATATTGTTTTTAAGCGGTTGTTTATCAATCCCGGAAGTCATACCGGCAACGTCGCTCACCAGAACATTGCCTACTACTTTCTGCAACTCCGCGACGAACTCAGCTTTGCCCCACGAGGAATCTTCACAACGTAAATCGTTCTTCTGCGCAGAGACGACCGAAACAGCCATCGCGGCAGCTACGAAAACAAGGCTTTTCAAAATCTTCACTACGCCGCTCCTAAATGCGGATTCATTAACAAAGAGTTTACCGCTTGTACGCGGAGCAATCAACCAAAGCAGCGCACGAATTGGAAGTTATAGGTCAGGGCGTGTATTTCATGCTTATGTCATCAAACAATACCGTGCCCCGGAAACCCTGCAGCAGCTGCAGGCGATCACCCGCTTCGAGATCCAGCAACTGACCCGTACAAGCGTCCGGAATCATCACATCAACGACGCGCGTCGTCCAGCCACCTGTTACCGGTTCGCTCTTGGGCGTTCCAAGTGCGACAGTCAAATTCGCTGGAACGCATCGGATTGTCCAGTTCACCCGTCCGGGAACGGCGACGCCTAGCTCCCGGGATTTATAGGCGAGCACGTAGCGGCCCGGCTTCAGTGCGAGAAATTGCTGCGCGATAGGCATTTTCAGCGCGCGGCCATTGAACCGAACCGACAGCACGTTGTTGTTGACGCGAGTCCGTGTCGCGCCGGGCATCCCGATAGAGTCTTCCCGACTCACGCTAACGGAAAACCCTTCCCGATACTCTCCGCCTGCAGCGAGGCGCCAGTCGAACAAGCGCCCTGCGAGCGGCTGCTCGAAATCACCGTTGAACACATTACCCAGGGACTTGGGGGTTGTGCGCATCGCGTTGACCCATAGCCAGTGCGCGGCGGGCAGCTGACCTTCAGCAATGGCTTTGTTGCCGATGCACGATACGGCCGCGTCGTCCAGCGGTTGTTTGCTCACTGCGGGCCGCACCATCGAATAAAGTGTTGAGAGAGATGCGCCGCTCTGGCAACTATCGAGCAAAAAAGCATCGACGGCAGGCCATCCCTTGTTGAGTCGCGCGTTCCAGAATCCAGCCCAATCGGGGTGCCCGGAATAAGACCGCAACGTCGCAAAGGCATCGCTTCGCTCAGTCGGAAGCATTACCGCCAAATCCGCGGCCCGATTCAACCCGGCATCGACGTCGCCTTGCCGAAAAGCCAGAACGGCCTGCGCTCTCAGCACTTGCGGATCAACAGGTCCGAGTGTAGCCGCCGTCCGAATTACTTGTGCCGCGCGCAATGCGTCCGTAGTCAACATTCCTCGTGCGCCTGCCCACGACAGCCATCCAACCGGATCCAGCGGGCGGCGGACGATATAGGCACTCGCACCGGTAACCGCGTCGCTATCAATGCCGACGTCGGGGGATGAGCGCAACGCCCCTGTGATTAACCCCCAAGCCGCCACTGAGGCAGCAACGACAAGCATAGTGATCGGAAGCATCGCTGACAGTCGTGACAATGCCTGCTCGTGTGAGTGACGCATCCGCTAGCTAGTTAATGGCGTAGTTTGCAAGCCGCTCGATGCGTGATTCACCACGATCACGCCCAATGTCAAACTCGAGAAAGATGCGCTGAACGATCGTTCGGTTCTCCTGATCGACGGTTGTGACCGTAGCGTAGCCTGTGGTTGAAATCCGCTCACCGTTTGCAGCATGTTTTAGTTGTTTGAACTTGATGCTGCGTTGTCGTGTAGCCTGAAAAACGCGCTCGTAATCGTTCAGCAACTGCCGTCTGCCTGCCATGCTGGGGGCCAACAATTGGCTAAATGCGCTAATAGATCCCGACTCATAAGCATTACTAAATCGCACGACGACCTCATCGGCGTCCGTCGATTTCATCTTTGGTCCCGCATCATTTCTGTCTGCCGCGGTCGCATTGCGCGAGTTGTTTTGCGGCGATGTTGTCGCCGCTGCTACCGTGGTAGGTGCCAGAGTGCCAGTTGCCTGCAGTGGCGACTGAACTTGTGGTGGCGCGGGTGGCTCCAGCGGGCGAGTGGTTGCAAGATTTTCCGATGGTGCCGCGCTTCGCATTTGCGTATCAACAGCAGCGACTGACGAACTCGGAGCGAGGCTTGGAGCTTGATTCATCGATTGTTTCGACGAAATTTCTACGCTTCTGGCCGAGAGCTGCTGTGTCATCGCAGGTTTTGGCTGATTAGAAGTCGAGGCAGTTTCAAGTTGTACTGTTCCGCTTTCAGGAGCGAATACTTTGTTTGATACGCGATTGGCGACCGCAGTTATGGGTTCGACCGTTGCTGGGCGTTCAGTCGCAGACGAGATCGTCGATGCGGCGTTGACAACCGGTTCCGCGTCACCAGCGAGCTTGCTGCTGGCAAGATTCTGCATGTCGAGTGATTGCGGGAGCCGGGGGCGTGCCTCAACAAGGCGCTGCGGCTCATTTCTCGAAAACAGCGACGTGACACCCATGCCCAGTGGGACGAGCAATAGTGCGGCTAACCAGAGCAGACTCTGGCGCGCGCGAAGCGCGGCGGCCCAGCCCAGCAACCGATTTCTTGTTCGTGTTTCTGGGGCAGAGCGTGCCCGGGCTTCGTTCCTTTGGGGCGCCGAAACCGACGCTAGTGCACCTACCGAGACGCGACCTATTTCCAGCGACGTGTAGGTTTCGCGAGTGTGCTCGTCGGCTAAAACGGCATAGGCGCGGTTCACGCGACTGGCGGCGTCATCCGGAAATCCCACAGGTCTGGCGTCGGGATGGACGAGCGCCATTAGACGCCGAAAATTGTCCCGAAGCGTGGTCGATTCGAAGTCTGGCGCGACGCCCAACGTCGTGAAATGGTTGCTATCGGGCGACAGCAAGATGTCGGCGACGAATCGCAACGCAATCCTTTGCAGATCAGGACGTGCAGTGCCATCGCTCGTGGCAACATGAATCAAAGCCGCCGGTGTCTTGCCACCAGCAAGCTGGATGACTGCTTTTCCGACATCGCTCCGTACGAGTCGAAATGGCAAAGGCAGCAAAAAACCGCCCTCGGCAAATCGGATCAGGTCACTTTCAAGCGTGTCGATGTTTTCGAACATGAGCGGTCGTTACGCCTTCACAGTCTCTGCGAGTGCTTCTTTATTCCCATAGTAGTAGAAATCAGATTCGTAGCCATACATCATCATGTCACCGCCAATCTTGGTCAAAATCGCACCGAGCGGCGCGGTTCCCGACTGGCGCAAACGACGAATAGCGTTGCGAATGGCAGCCTTACGTGTCTTACCACTTTCGATTACAAAGAGACTTGCGTCAACCTGGTTACACAAAATAATGGCATCGGCGATTCCAAGAATTGGCGGCGCATCAATAACAATGTGGTCAAAGTGAGACGCGCCCGGATCCAGCAAGCTAACCAAACCAGGGCCGGATAGCAGCTCGGCAGGGTTGGGTGGCTGTGGCCCCGATGTGATCAGGTACAGATTCGGAAAGTCGGTCTTCCGAGTGACCGAAATGGGATCGGTATCGCTCGACAAGATATTCGACAAGCCCGACGAGTGATCGGTGTTAAACATGCGATGGAGCGTTGGGTTGCGCATATCGCCATCCACAATCAACACGCGCTTGCCCATTTGCGACAAGGCAACGGCGAGCGCCATGGCGGTTGTTGTCTTTCCTTCGTTCTTGGTGCAGCTAGTCACCACAATAGTTCGTGGTGCGCCGCGTGCCGTAGAAAACTGCAAGGCAGTTCGAACCGAGCGATAAGCTTCTGCCAACGCAGATCTCGGTTCCCGTGTCGCTTGATCTTCAGGCGAACTTTTGCTGACGTTCACCTTGGGAATAACGCCGATCAACGGCAAACCGGTAAAACGCTCAACCTCGTCGGGAAATTTGATCGAATCGTCCATGTATTCAACAACGAAGGCAAGCGCCAGTCCGGCCATCAGACCGAGCAATAGGCCGGTCATCGCGCCGCGAAACACGTCGGGACGAAATGGGAATAAGGGTACTTCGGCTTTGTCAACCACCGAGATGTTATTGGTGCCCACCATTGCGGTCACGCCCACCTCTTTCAGATTTTTCAATAAACCTGAATACATCTCCCGATTAGTATCGACCTCGCGCTTCAAAATGTTGTAGCGGATGCCCTGATCCTGCACGTCGAGGATGCCGCGTTTAGACGTCTCCACGCGCGCACGGAGGCGGGTTTCTTGCGCGATAGCTGAGTCCAGGGCCGCCTTTGCAGTTGTCTCTACCGAGCTTGTAATCGCTTTTGACTCTGCCTGAATCCGCTTTTCGGACAGATCAATCTGCGCCTGCAAAGCCTGCATGGAGGGGTGTCCAGGCTTGTAAATACGAAGCTGTTGCTGGTACTCAAGTTCTAATTTCGCTTTGCTCTCACGAAACGTCGCAAGCGCCTTGTTTTCGAGCAAATCGCGTGACGAGGAAAGCGTTCTTTTCACTTCGTCGTAGTTCGCTTCAGTTTTGATTCGATCTTGCTCAGCCTTCGCCAGTGCTGCACTAAAGTCAGTGAAGTTTTGAGTCAGCGGGTTGGATTTCTCGTCAACGCTCAAAATTTGCTTTTGCCGCGTGTATTGAACTAGCGAATTTTCAGATTCTTCAAGACGAATTTTTGATTTGGCAAGTTCCTGTTCAAGAAAGGTTCTGGCGTAAGACGACGCGTCAACCTTGCGTTCCATGTTTGATTTCGTGAATGCATCCGCCCAAGCATTGGCCACTCTTGCGGCGAGCGCCGGATCAGCGCCAGTCACGTTGATCCGCACTAGGCGCGAAGTTGGTACTGGCTCAACTTGCATTGATCCCCGCAACGAGCCCACAACGGACTCTCGGTCAAGCAGTTGCGTGTCTTTGATTGAGGGTTCGCTGCGTTTCCTGAGGGTTGTCAGTATTCGACCAATCCAGTCGTCGCGTTCAGCGGCTGGCTCAGTAGCTTTCTCGGAACCGGTCGCTGGTGCTGCAACGTTTGACTTGCGATCCAGATCGAGTCGTAGTGCTTCCATCACACGCTCGGCCAGCGCTCTGCTGCGTAACAGCTCAATTTGCGTCTGAAAAGCGAATCCGTCATCGTACTGTTCGGCAGCACCCGACGCATCGCGGTAATCAACGACGCGTTGTGCTTGCCGATCAATTTGTATCGTTGTGCTTGCCCTGTATAAAGGAGTCTCCATCAGGGTGTTCAGTGTTGATACAACCAACATCACCACGGATACAGAAAGTATCCACCACTTGCGTTTGTAGATGATGCGCAATAGGTCGCGCAAATGCAAAGAATCGTCAATTTCATTAGCGGGAGCGGTGACGGCATACGGGGCCAGAGCATTGTCTGGCCGCAAGATCAATGCGGAACCTGGCTGATCCATAGCGGGTTGTGGTGGGTTCAAAGGGTCTCCGGTAAGTAGCTGTCAGCGGGTACTCATGCGTTACCCGCACTTACGGTCGTAGAAAACCGAAAGGATTAAAAATGCTTAGGACGTCGCCGAAGACAGAGTCTTTAATTGCAGCGCGAACCTTTGATTGACTCACCACGATCAAATCATCGTTCATGATGATTGGGTCGGGTGATTCTCCCGTTCTGATCTTTTCAATGTCAAATGTCAGCGTTTCCCCGCCGCCATCTGGTTTGGTTCGAAACAGCTTCACATTCGACAAATCGCCGAGACTGCCTTTTCCGCCGGCAATGGCTATTGCCCGCAAAAGTGTGACCTGCCCCGAAATAGGAAATACCCCCGGCTTACCCACCGCCCCTTCAATCGTGAATCGCGCGCTCAACGATTCCTTAACGAATACGGTCACCTGAGGGTTTTGAAGCAGGTTTTCTGAAAGTCGGTCCGATATCAAGCGCTCCAATTGCAGCGCAGTCAGTCCAACCGTGTCGATTTGACCCACGAGCGGAAGACTGATTTTGCCTCGGCTATTCACGCGCACAGTGCGGGTGAAATCGGCCTGTCCATAAACGGAAATGTCGAGCAAATCTTGCGAGCCAATTTTGTAATCGCTGGCGTCCTCGGCTATTTGGGCTACCGCTGGAAGTTTGACCCCATTTAATGCTGGCACCGTCGCAGTCGTGGGCGTAGCCAACGGCACGGTTTGCGCTTCAACCAGTGCCGAAGTCGTGAACAACGCCATACAGGCGGTCACCGCTCCAATCCCCATGCACTTTTCAAGCATCATATTCACACCTCAATTAGACTTATTGACGAAGCCATTTAGGAAGCCAACCCATCATTTTGCCCGGTTTTGCAGAATTGGACTCTCTGACCAGCCCCGGCGGTGCTGGGATCTGTTCAGGCGGCACGTTTTGCAGGATGGCCTGAGGGCGATCAAGCACCAATCGGGTGGCCTCGACACTGCCCAAAAGCACCTCAGCTCGTGCCCGTGCTTCAGCGAGTACCGGCGAGCGTTGGCCCGTGGTGTGCCCGTCCGACGCCAGCACATGAGTCCAACCATCGCCAACAAACCGCTCAGCAATTTTCTTCACTCGCGGACCGAAACGTCCCACCAACGCTCCACCAGTGACCTGCATCCAAGCGCCGCTTCGTGCAAGATCCGTAAAGTCAGCATAATGCTGCTCGACCCAGGTCAGACGTTCCGGATGCGTTATGACAGGAACATAACCGGCACCAATGAGTTCAAACACTGATTCCTTAAATCGTGGCGGTCGGACGTGATGAGATGGCTCAAGTAGAAGGTAGCGGCCGCCGCCAAGCGTAGGAATGCGGCCCGTTCGTAATCCTTCACGTAGCTCGGGCACCAAATGGGTGTCAGCGCCAAAGCTGAGATCAAGCGCAATTCCGGAGTCTCGTAGACTTTTTTGTAGATCATCTACTCGACGGCGGATATCGGGGCCATGATTGTCGTAAAGGCCAGGATAAATATGGGGCGTGCAGAAGATGGTAGTAATGCCGTCGGCAACCGCGATACGTGCCATCTCCAGCGAAGAGTCCAGCGTCTGTGCGCCGTCATCGATGCCGGGGAGCAGGTGGCAATGAATATCGATCATAGTGACGTTCTACGGGGTTTCTGAATGGCGACCACAATAAAACGGTCGGCCTGTCAAAATGGTTGTCAGGCCGCATGATAACGGCGGAACTTCTCATCACGGATGCTTATTTTTGACTATGACAAAGTCATGACTTTCACCGCGCCAAATCGGCCGCAATACGTTCGAGTGCATTCCATAAGAATCGTTTCATATCATCAAGTTTTGCAAACAAATTTAACTATCCGCAGGGCATTTCCAGTCGGTTGAACGCAATGCCTCTGAATGAACAAATAGCGGCGAATCCAAACGCCTATCCCCGAAAAGTGCGCTCCCCAATTGTTTGGCACAGGCATCGGCACGCCCTTTCACTATTTGACGCGAGTCCGCTCAAGTCCGATATCCAGACATCTGTTCAATGGCTTCAAGGGGTTGAAGGACCTGAGCATGTTGATTTTCTGATTCATCATGGTCTCGCGGCGTGGTGGGCCGATCGCCTCGAAAATCAAGAAGCCCTAAACAGCCTTCCAAATCATGTGGCTGAAGCACTAGTTGCAGCGCGGCGGACGGCCAGTGTGATGTACATGATGCAGTCAGCCGCTTTGTCGCAAATCACCGCCGCCTTTGACCGCGAGAACGTGATTTACGTGGTGCTCAAAGGGGCTGCCACGCGGGAGGAGGCCTATGCCTCTCCAGCGCTGCGCACAGCGGGCGACATTGACTTGCTTATCTCCCGCAGCGCATTGGCCATAGCGACCCAGTGCATCACCCAACTTGGTT
>JBBRGY010000075.1:0-10595 GCA_038223495.1 Burkholderiales bacterium
CAGCGCGTCCTCTATCGACGCCGCCGAAGAATTCGACCTGACACCGACGGTTGCCCACAGTTTCGCGCTTTGTAAAGACGGTCATAGCGTCGCCGCTATCGCCGATGCGCGCGTCCTCGCTGCTGGAACGATCTATGGTCATCTCGCCGTCGCGATTTCGGCGGGCGCACTGACAATCAAAGACGTGCTGGCGGACGTCAGCGAGAATGACTTGGAAGCGATGCGCGGCGCGCTTCGGTTAGCGCAAACGGCAACACCGGACGCGATTCTCAAGACTGCGGCTGAAATCGTCGGAGAAACAGCAAACGTGCCGTGGCTCAGGTGCGTTCTGGCGGAAATAGGACTTTAGGGAGCTTAGTGGAGGCGGGTAGCGGAATCGAACCGCTCTAAACGGATTTGCAATCCGCTGCATAACCTCTTTGCTAACCCGCCGTCGCTGCCTTCAATGCGTCGCGACAAATATCGCTACGCAAATGAAAACGGAACCGTTGCGGTTCCGCTTTTTTACTGCCAGTTTAGAAACTGGAGCGGCAGAAGAGTCTCGAACTCTCGACCTCAACCTTGGCAAGGTTGCGCTCTACCAACTGAGCTACTGCCGCGACAAATAAAATTATAGCTGATTCGTAAATCGATGCAAATCGAATCGCTCGGTCAGAGAACTTTAGCGATTGCTTCGGCGACGTAGTTGACGTTTTTGGTGTTCAGAGAAGCCACGCAAATGCGACCAGAGTCCACTGCGTAGACGCCAAATTCGTTGCGCAGACGATACACCTGATCTTTAGTTAGTCCCGAGTACGAGAACATGCCTCGTTGCGTGAGGATGTTTTCGAAATTCGCGGTGGGGATGAGACGTTTTAACGCGCCGTGCAACGCAACGCGCATCGCCTTAATGCGATCGCGCATTTCACCTAATTCTTTTTCCCACAGGGCGCGCGCTTGCGGGTCGGTGAGCGCGGCTGTCACGATTGCGCCGCCATGTGTCGGAGGGTTGGAGTAGTTGGTGCGAATCACGCGCTTTAGTTGCGACAGCACGCGTTGAGCTTCATCCTTGTCCGCGGTGACCACGGACAGCGCACCGATGCGCTCGCCATACAGCGAAAACGACTTTGAGAACGAGCTCGATACAAAGATCGGGCCCGGCGTTTGCGAGAACAACTTCACCACCGCTCCGTCTTCTGCCACGCCGTCGCCAAAGCCCTGATACGCCAAATCGAGGAAAGGCACCAGTCCGCCCGCGCGCACGGCGGCGGCGACTTCTTGCCACTGCGCGAACGTTGGATCAACCCCCGTCGGGTTGTGGCAGCACGCGTGCAGCACGACGATGCTGCCGACTGGCATGGCCTTCACCGCTGCGAGAAACCCGTCGAAATTCAGGCTGCGCGTTGCGCCGTCGTAATAGTCATAGTCGCGCACATCAAAACCAGCGCCTTCAAACAACGCGCGATGGTTTTCCCAACTGGGGTTCGAGATGTAAACAGCGGCATCAGGCGATACGCGTTTCAAAAAATCCGCGCCGACCTTCAATGCGCCAGTGCCGCCGACGGCTTGCACCGTCACCGCACGTCTGTTTTTGACGATGTCGGAATCCGCGCCAAACACCAGCGCCTGAGTCGCCTTGTCGTAAGCCGCGATGCCGTCAATAGGCAAATAGCCGCGCGGTGCAGATTTCTCTGCCATCGCGACTTCGGCGCGCTTGACGCATTCAAGCACTGGAATCTTGCCGTTTTCGTCGGTGTAGACACCGACGCCCAGATTGACCTTTGCCGGATTCGTGTCGGCGTTAAATGACTCGTTGACGCCGAGAATCGGGTCGCGAGGAGCCATTTCGACAGCGGAAAATAGTGATGCAGCGGTGTTTGACATGAGTGAGAAGAGTGAACGAAATTTTGGAATCGATTTTCAAAGATATTTTATCGCGTGCGCGCTAAAACTCTCCATTTGCTGGCATGCGACCGATCAATGCAATCACGCTAAGATATACCGATGATTCGATTGGTTTACGTTAGCACTTGCGCCCAAAATGTTCAGCTGGAAGACGTTGAGGCGATTTTGCGCGTCGCAGAAACGTGGAATGCCGATCGCGGGATTAGCGGAATGTTGTGCTGGTCTGGCGAATTTTTTCTGCAATGTCTTGAAGGTGAGCGCGGCCCGGTAACCCAATGTTTCGCGCATATCGCCAAAGACAGCCGCCATCACTCGGTGGAGCTGATCGTTAGCTCGCCGACGACTGTGCGCTGGTTCTCGACCTGGGGTATGGGGTTCACGCGACTGATGTCTTCGAACCGCGTTGATTTGCCGAATTTCGCGGGAGGGAGTTTCAATCCGTACTTGCTGGAGGCCACGGATTTGCAAGACACGTTTGCGCGATTGTCAAATCAGGCGCAGCGTTTGAGCTTCGATGACGCGTAACGGCAGAGGGGTAATCCCTAGTTAACTGGCTAGCGCTGTCACTAGAATTCGAAGAAGCGGTTTGTTTTTTTCTAATACCGATAGTTCATTCACAAGGAGGTTACTTTGAAGATTTCGCTTAAGGCTTCGGCGATTGCCGTGGCAGTGTCATTGTTGGCAGCGGGTGCAGCGAATGCGCAGAACGTAAAAGTCGCATTTATTGAAGGCATGTCCGGTCCGTTCGGTGGCGTTGGCCAAAACCAGCTCAAACATTTTCAGTATGCTGCTGAGCGCTTCAGTGGCAAGCAGGCCAATAGCGGCGTGACCATTGAAATCGTTCCGATGGATTCGAAGGGCAGCCCACAGGAGGCTCTGGCGCTGCTAAAGAAAGCCACCGATGAAGGTATTCATTTCATCACTCAGGGCAATGGCTCAAACGTTGCCGGTGTGTTGATCGACGCGGTCAATAAGTACAATGATCGCAATCCGGGCAAGGAAGTGGTGTTCCTCAATTACGCCGCTATCGATCCAGACTTCACTAACTCCAAATGCTCGCCGTGGCACTTCCGCTTTGACGCGGGCTCAGATATGAAGCTGCAGGGTTTGACCAACTTCATGGTCGATCAAAAAGACATCAAGAATGTCTACATCATCGGTCAGAACTATTCGCATGGTCAGCAGGTATCGAAGTTCACCAAAGAGTTCCTTGCGAAAAAACGGCCTGATGTCAAAATCGTGGGCGACGAGCTGCATCCGTTGGGCCAGGTCAAAGACTTCGCTCCCTACATCGCCAAGATGCAGGCAGCTAACGCCGATACTGTTGTTACGGGCAACTGGGGCGCTGACCTCGCGCTGCTCATTCGCGCAGCGAACGCCGCTGGCTTCAAAGGTAAGTTCTACACGTTCTATGCGGGCGTGATCGGAACGCCAACCGCCATCGGTGCGGCAGGCGCAGATCGCGTTGAGATGATCGCGTACTGGCATCCTAACTCTGCACAGAGCCAGTTTGAGAGCGTATACACCGGCTTCAAAGCCAAGTTCAACGAAGAGTTCTACACAGTCGCCGCGGTGAACGCGGTGCGCTTCCTCGTCGCGAGCGTCGAAAAAGCCAAGAGCACAGACGCTGCTCCCGTTGCCCGCGCGATGGCAGGCATGAAGATGAAAGGTGCTTCTGGTGAGGACATCGAAATGCGCGCTGCCGACGGTGCATTGCAGCAAGCTTTGTATGTCGTCAACTGGACGAAAGCGGGTGGCCCTGGCGTTAAATTCGATGCCGAAAATACGGGCTACGGGTTCCAGACGGTTCGCTATCTGATGCCTTCGCAAGCTTCGATGCCAACCACCTGCAAGATGCCAAAGCGCCTCTAGTGACGCGTTAGCACTAAAGGCATAAAAAGGCCACGGCTGGGTCATACCACCGTGGCTTTCTTTTGTGCGGAATCGCCTGAAGGCGATCTACACTTCATCCTATCCAGTCGCACGAGGAGGCTTGCTTGGAGTTTTTCGTAATGTCAGTATTGAACGGAGTGAGCTACGGGCTCCTGTTGTTCATGTTGTCAGCCGGTCTAACGTTGATCTTTTCGATGATGGGCGTGCTGAACTTCGCGCACGCGAGCTTCTATATGCTCGGCGCGTATTTTGCTTTTCAGGTGTCCGAGTGGACCAACTACTGGGTTGCGTTTCTTGTTGCACCCATGCTTGTCGCTTTGATGGGCGGTTTGTTTGAGCGCTTCATTCTGCGCAAGACGCACAAATTCGGACATGTTGCCGAGCTGCTCGTTACGTTTGGACTGTCGTTTGTCATTTTAGAGCTGGTGCAGCTCATATGGGGGCGCACGGCGGTTGACTACAAAGTGCCGGCTGCGCTCGACGGTTCGCTGTTCAAACTTTTCAATTCCAGCTTTCCAGAATATCGCGCATTCATGATGTTGGTGGCGGTCGGGATGCTCGTTGGGCTGTTTTTAATGCTCAAGAAAACGCGCATCGGGCTGGTGATACAGGCCGCGCTGACTCATCCCGAAACCACGGAGGCGTTGGGCCACAATGTGCCGCGCGTGTTCGCAATGGTGTTCGCCGGCGGTTGCGCTTTGGCCGGGTTGGCCGGTGTGATCGGCGGCAACGCCTTCATCACTGAACCGGGCATGGCGCAGGCGGTCGGAGCCATTATTTTCGTGGTCGTCGTCGTCGGTGGCATGGGTTCATTGGGGGGGGCGCTGATCGCGTCGGTGCTCATCGGCCTGATGCAGACCTTCGCCGTGGGCCTGGACTGGTCATTTATCGGGGGCCTGAAGTCCTTGGGTGTTGAGGTCACGCCTGAGACTTTCGGATATCCGGTATGGAAACTGAAGCTGTCGCAAGTGGGCCCAATCCTGCCGTATTTACTGTTGGTCGTGATGCTTGTTGTCAGACCCAAAGGCATCATGGGAACACGCGATGACTAGCCCAAACAGCTCCACTCCGTCTGCTTTGCGGCCGTTGCACTTCAAACCCCTCAACGGCGTTCGAATCGTTGTGTGGACGACGTATGCGCTGATACTTCTGGCGCTTCCGCTCGTCGCCCAGTCAAGCTTTGCGCTGACCCTTTTGTGCATGACTGGCATTGCCGCAGTCGCCTGCTTGAGCTACAACATGCTTCTCGGTCAGGCGGGCATGCTGTCGTTCGGCCATGCGGTCTACACCGGTCTTGGAACGTTCGTCGCTATCCAAACCATGAACAAGATTCTTGGCGGCTGGCCCCTACCGATGTGGCTGGTGCCACTGGTGGGCGGTTTCGCGGGGCTAGGATTTGGCGCGCTGCTCGGCTATGTCACCACGCGCAAAGCAGGGACTCCGTTTTCAATGATTACGCTGGGTGTGGGCGAGCTGGTCTTTGCGAGTGCGCTGATGTTTCCAGAATTCTTTGGTGGCGAAGCGGGCATCAATTCCAACCGCAC
This sequence comes from Burkholderiales bacterium, assembly GCA_038223495.1. Lineage (GTDB taxonomy): Bacteria > Pseudomonadota > Gammaproteobacteria > Burkholderiales > Casimicrobiaceae > Casimicrobium. The sequence continues at coordinate 5,322 of JBBRGY010000075.1, forward strand.
CGGTGGAACGGGTTGGCTACACGATCTTGGGCTCACGTTTGGCCCACAAATTCAGGTGTATTACCTGATCGCCATTTATCTTTTCATCTGCACGGCGGCTATGTACGCGTTCACGATGACGCCTTTGGGGCGCATTGCCAACGCCGTTCGTGACAACGCTGAGCGGGCCGAATTTGTGGGCTATGACACGCGCTGGGTGCGCTACCTAATTGTGATGGTGTCGAGTTTTTTCGCTGGCATCGCTGGCGGGCTCACGGCGCTCAACGTTGAGGCCGCCACTGCGGATTTGTTGCACGGCGTTCGCTCAGGCGGGTATCTGCTATTTACGTTCTTGGGTGGAGTCGGGTTCTTCTTTGGTCCGATTATCGGCGCGGTATTGCTCGTGTTTTCGTTGGTGGTTCTCTCTGAGATTACTAAGGCTTGGCAGCTCTACGTCGGCGTGATTTTTCTCATCATGGTGGTGTACGCGCCGGGCGGATTTTCAGCGCTGCTGATGCTGAATTTGCGCCGCGTCAAGTACGGCGAATGGCGAAAGATGCGTTGGCCGTACGCGGGTATGGTCTTCTTCGGACTCATCGCGCTTTGGGGCCTCGCAGCCATTGTGGAAATGGCTTATCAAATTCAGGTGGCGGCAGGCTCCGGCAGCGCTCTGACCATTGCTTACATTCCGCTCGATGCCGAGAGCCGTGCGTCCTGGGCCACCGCGATCGCCGTGCTCATTTTCGGTGGTGCCGCATTTGAATACTGGCGTCGCAAATTTGCCAAAGTATGGAGCGACGGCGAGGAGCGCATCGCCGAAGCCGCCAAAAAAGCGGAAGCGGCCATCGTATGAGCACCTACGCATTAGAACTGTCTAACGTTACCAAAAGCTTCGGAAAGACCGCGATTATTCGTGGTGTCAATCTGGCTGTGAGCAAGGGTGAACGCGTTGCTGTCATCGGTCCGAATGGTGCGGGCAAGAGCACGTTGTTTAACCTCATTAGCGGGCGCTTTGAACCTACCAGTGGCAGCATCAAACTGCATGGCACCGAGATTATCGGCAGGCGCCCGTACGAGATTAGCCGGCGCGGACTGGCCCGCAGTTTTCAGATCACTAATATTTTTTCGCGCTTAAGCGTGTTCGAAAATCTGCGCTGCGCTGCGCTCTACTCCAGCGGGCAGAAATACAGTTTCTGGAAGCCTTTATCAAAACTTACTGAGCTGAATGATCGTACCGAGGCGCTGATGGCCTCTATTGAGCTGAAGCGTCGTCGTGACGTCCCGGCATCGTTGCTGACTTATTCAGAGCAACGCGCGCTTGAAGTGGGGATCACGATTGCTGGTGGCGGTGATGTCATTCTGTTGGACGAGCCAACCGCTGGTATGAGCCATTCGGAAACTGATCGTTTCGTGCATCTGATTCGCACGGTCACGGTCGGCAAAACGCTGCTCACGGTTGAGCACGATATGGGCGTCGTGTTCGGTTTGGCGGATCGTATCGCCGTGTTGGTTTACGGCGAAGTGATTGCCTTTGATACCCCAGACAAAGTGCGTGCCGATCCTAAGGTGCAAGAGGCTTATCTGGGCGCTGTGCTTGAATCTGAAGGAGTGCACTGATGAGTTCGGCTGCGACATCAAAAGTGGCGCTTGAAGTCAAAGAACTGCACGCGTTTTACGGCAAGAGTCACATCCTGCAAGGCGTAAATCTCAAGGTCAACGAAGGTGAAATTGTCGCGCTTCTGGGACGCAACGGAGCAGGGCGCTCGACCACGGTCAAAGCCATCATGGGCATGGTCGACAACACCGGCGAAGTGCTCTGGCGCGGCAAAAATATTCTCGGCATGAAAGCCTACGAAATCGCTCATCTCGGGCTAGGTTATGTACCAGAAAGTCGCGACATTTTCCCGAAACTGACGGTGCATCAAAACCTGATGCTCGGCGAAAAAGGTGGCAAAAAGCCGAACCGCTGGTCATTCGAAGACATGTACAAAATGTTCCCCCGACTGCGTGAACGTCAGCATACCGAAGCGGGCGTGCTCTCGGGCGGCGAGCAACAAATGCTTACCCTCTGCCGCACGCTCATGGGCGACCCAGACCTCGTCATGATTGACGAGCCGACCGAAGGGCTGGCTCCGGCGATTGTGCAACTGGTGGCTGAGTATTTGATGGAACTCAAGCGGCGCGGCATCAGCGTCGTGCTGGTCGAACAAAAGCTCTCGATCGCGCTACAAATCTCTGATCGCGTGTATGTGATGGGCGACCGTCGGATCGTGTTCGAAGGCACGCCAGCCGAGCTGAAGGCTGACGCCAATATTCGCAAGGAATGGCTCGAAGTCTGATCGTTTTGGCGGTGACAGCTTTTGCATGAAAACGCCAATTTGCCGGGGCTAACGCGCTATAACGGCAATAGTCGATATTGATTGTTTTGCTCGGCTAGCCCCTTATTCGTCGTGGTTTCAGGGATAAGCTGAAGCCTGCCAAACGCAACTTTAGACTAAAAATTTGGTCGAGCGTCGCGGTAGCGCTTGATCAGTCGCTGCCGTGCCTGGTCCAGATGAAATTGCATCGCTGATCGCACTGACCAGCAGGTCGCGACTGGCGACTTTGACCGCTGATCCTGCGTCGAGTAGATTGCTGTCAATAAGGTGAGAATGCCTGCTTAAGGACGTTGCGGAGAGATTGCACTCATCTTTAGACGTCACAAAGTGTGCAGTGAGATTTGTAAGATGTTTATCGGCCTTGAAGGCGCAGGGAGCGAATTAAAGCTTTCCGCGAGCTGCAGCTTTACCATGAAATGGCGCATACACGGGGGCTAAGTCGCCAAAAATGAATAAGTCGACGCAGATCGTTATCGACCATTAGCCCCGATGAAATGGTACTTTCAGCCAAAAGCTAATGCTTCATTAGGCATTCAAGCGACGGTCAATCGTGGCGACAACATCGTGCTTGCACGCAAGACGCATCATCAGACGCGTCTTAGATGGATGTTGGGCTGAAAAATCGCGCTAAGTCGACGGGCGCATGGCGACCGTCGAAGGGTTTTTCAGAAAACTAGGGCTGTGGCGGCGTGGTCGGAGCCGCTTCGTCGCCGTCAGCGTCCGTGTCTGTCTCGCTCGCGTCGTCCGGCGACACGATCCCGGCGGCCTTGTCAGCCGCTCTTTGCTTCAGCTTTTCTTCTTTTTTCTTCTTTTTGGCCAGCTCTTTCTGACGCTTCTCGAATCCGTAGTTGGGTGTCGCCAAGGCTCTTCTCTCAATCAAGTGCTAACGCAATACCGTAATCTTAATCCCGTCGCCAATTCTGGCCGGAGGCGCGGGGTCATTTCAAGCCTGACACTTCGCCTTGATGTCGGCTGGAATCTCAATCGCCTTGATGCGATCAGTGATCGGATCTTTCACGCAGAAGGCGCGAATTTCGGTGCCTTGACAGAGCAAAGTTTCGTCCCGCGTCACGATGTGCTGCATGACGAAAACCTTCGGCCGCCACTCCGTGATGTCGGTGCTGATTTCGATCGTTTCGCCGTACGTCGCGGGCTTCAGGAAGCGGGTGTTGATTTCCAGTAGCGGCGTACCGATGATTCCGGTGGTCTTCACCAGCTCACGCCATGGCAACACACCGTGGCTCACGAAAAAGTTGAGCGACGCCGCATCCATCCATTTCGAAAAGTTGGGAAAGAACACGATTCCGGCAGGATCGCAGTCGCCAAATTGCACATCGATTTTGAAAATGGTTTTCATCATTCCGCTCGTTGCCCGTAAATTTAAACCAGAGTTCCCGTAACGATTGGGGCGCATGGCACGGCAAACAATCCGCGATGTTTGAAGCCTTGGCTCCAAATCATGTCATGTACATGAGTCGCACGATGAACGGACGTAAACTGTCGGGCTGTGCTGATGACCGCGGCCTGCGCCCATACCGGTTCATCGAAAACGAATTGTCATCTGGAGGACTATTCACTCATGACTACCCGCTACGAAGTACGCGATGGCGTTGCCATCTTAACCCTCGACAATCCTCCGGTGAACGGCCTCTCTCATGCTGTGCGCGCCGGATTAGCCGAAGGTCTCGACAAGGCCAACGCCGACACATCCGTTAAAGCCATCGTCGTCACTGGCGCCGGAAAAGCGTTTTCTGGCGGTGCGGACATTAAGGAATTTGGTACACCGCGCGCATTGGCTGAACCGAATCTCGGATCGGTGATTCGCGCGTGTGAGTTGTCGTCCAAACCGATCATTGCTGCGGTGCATAGCGTCGCGATGGGCGGGGGGCTTGAGCTCGCGCTCGGCTGCCATTATCGCGTGACCGCGCCCGGCGCGAGCATTGCGCTGCCTGAAGTGAAGCTGGGCCTGATCCCAGGCGCAGGCGGCACACAGCGGTTGCCGCGCGTCATTGGGGTCGAAGCCGCGCTCAACATGATCGTCTCTGGCGAACCCGTCAAGAGCGAATTCATCGCCAGCTTCCCGGGCCAAAAACTGTTCGATAAAGTCATCGAAGGCGATCTCATGGCGGGTGCGATTGCGTTCGCACTTGAGAAAGCGGACGTGCGTCCGCTGCCGCTGGTGCGCGACTTGAAGGTCGGGCATCCAGAAGCTGACGCGTACTTTGCTTTCGCACGAAACACGGTCGGCGTGATGGCGAAGGGCTATCCCGCACCGCTCAAGTGCATCGAAGCGATCGAGAACGCGACGAAGATGAAATTCGACGCAGGCATGGCTGCCGAGCGCGCAATTTTCACTAACCTGATGTTCACGCCGGAGTCCGTTTCTTTGCGACATTTGTTCATCTCCGAGCGCGCTGCTTCGAAGATTCCTGATGTGCCGGAAGACACGCCAAAACGCGACATCAAAACGGTCGGCATCATCGGTGCAGGCACGATGGGCGGCGGCATCGTCATGAACTTTTTGAATGCGGGCATTCCGGTCATCATTCTCGAAATGAAGCAGGAAGCCATCGACAAAGGCTTCGGTGTGATTCGTAAAAATTACGAAGCGCAAGTCACCAAGAAAAAGCTCAAGCAGGACGTGCTCGACACCCGCATGGGCATGCTCACCAGCACGCTTGACTACGCTGATTTGAAAGACTGCGATCTCATCATCGAGGCCGTGTTTGAAGACATTGGCGTGAAGGAAAAAGTGTTCACCGCGCTCGACGCCGTGGCAAAGCCTGGTGCGATCCTCGCGTCGAACACCTCCACACTCGATGTCAATGCGATCGCCAACTTCACCAAACGTCCGCAAGACGTGGTCGGCATGCACTTCTTCTCACCTGCTAACGTGATGAAGCTCCTCGAAGTCGTG
>JBBRGY010000076.1:0-10521 GCA_038223495.1 Burkholderiales bacterium
TGCAATCGACTGACACGCAAAATCTGGTGCGCGCCATTGGCGAGCATCTTGCAACCGTCGCCGCCGAACTCGCCGCCAAAGAAACCGCGAAGAAACCTAAAGTCGCGGAGCAGTCTGCGGCACTCGCACCAGTGATGGGCAGCAACTCACCGTCGGGTCAAGCCACTGAACAAGCGCAAGCTCGCAGAGAAGCACGCCGCATCGCCGACGCCTCCGTTCTGGCGTGACCCGAGCACGCCTCGCCGCGACCAAACGCCTCGTTGCCAAAGTCGGCAGCGCGCTCGTCACCAATGGTGGTGCGGGCATAGATCGCACGGCAATTTCGCGCTGGGCGGCAGACGTAGCGGCCCTTCGCGCTAGCGGCGTTCAAGTCATCTTTGTGTCGTCCGGCGCCGTAGCCGAGGGCATGGCTCGCCTCGGTTGGGTCGAGCGCCCGACGGTAATGTCTGAGTTGCAAGCGGCCGCCGCTGTAGGGCAGATGGGGCTCGTCAACGTTTACGAGCAAGCCTTCGCCGCGCATGGCCTGCAAACCGCACAGGTACTGCTCACGCATGAGGATTTGGCCGATCGCAAGCGCTATCTCAACGCGCGCTCAACGCTGCTGGCACTACTGAAGCACAACGTCATTCCGATCATCAATGAAAACGACACCGTCACCACCGACGAGATTCGTTTTGGCGACAACGACACGCTCGGCGCGTTGGTGGCGAACCTTGTTGACGCGCAAACGCTCGTGTTGCTCACGGATCAACGCGGCTTGTACACGGCCGATCCGCGCCGTGATTCAGCCGCAGAATTTGTGAGCGATGGCCGCGCTGACGACCCGAAATACGAAGCCATGGCCGGGGGCGTAGGCACGGGCATTTCGCGCGGTGGCATGCTCACCAAAATTCTCGCGGCACGACGCGCGGCGAACACTGGCATTCACACCGTGATCGCCAGCGGTCACGAGCAAAACGTGTTGCAACGCGTTCTCGGCGGCGAGTCGCTCGGCACGCTGCTCTACGCCTCAGAAGCCAGTCTCGGTAAGCGCAAAAGCTGGCTTGCTGATCACTTGCAATTGCGCGGCAAAGTCACGCTGGATGCGGGCGCCACGAAAGCCTTGCTGCACGGTGGGCGCAGCCTGTTGCCGATTGGTGTGATCGCCGTCGCCGGTGAATTCGAGCGCGGAGAAGTCATCGGTTGCGTCGATGAATCGGGTCGCGAACTCGCGCGCGGTCTCACCAACTACTCGTCGTCCGAGGCCTTGCGGATCATGCGCAAGCCTTCATCTGAGATCGAATCAGTGCTCGGCTACGCTGAAGAAGATGAACTTATTCACCGCGATAACCTCGTAGTCACAGGCAGTTAGATAATCAATCAGCGGTGCAATTCGGAGAGCGTTTTTCGTATCAGCTTTATCCTGAAAGGTCGGTTTCATATTAGCTATCGCTCTAAATCGCTATATCTCGATAAATAGCGTAAATCGATCTCAGCCCCGATAGAAGCGTCATTTCACATAAAAGTTGTTACCAAAATTCGAATGCATAAACCCATGTTTCCCTCATTCAAAACACTTCTAAACGTTGCGCTCTTATCGCTGATTTCCGCAACGTCGCTTGCGTCAGCGCAAACCGCGATGCCCCGCCAAGGCGCGCCCGGCCTCAATGGCGTAGTGCCAAGCCTCGCCCCTATCGTCAATCAAACGGCAGCTGGCGTTGTCAATATTTCGACAACGTCGCGTGGCAACGAAGCCGATAACCCGATGTTCAACGATCCGTTCTTCCGCCGTTTTTTTGGCGCTCCGGATCGCCCCCGCGAATCGCAAGCATCGGGCTCGGGCGTCATCGTCGACGCGGGCAAAGGCTACGTACTCACCAACAATCACGTCATCAAGGGCGCGACCAAAATCGTCGTCACGCTGCGTGATCGCCGCGAGCTGGCCGCAAAACTCATCGGCACCGACCCGGCGACCGATATCGCGCTGTTGCAAATCCCTGCAGAAAAGCTGACTGCGGTTCGCGTCGGTGAATCCGATGCACTGCAAGTTGGCGACTACGTGCTCGCGATTGGCAACCCGTTCGGCGTCGGGCAAACGGTGACATCGGGCATCGTCTCCGCGCTCGGGCGTGCCGGACTCAACATCGAAGGTTTCGAAGATTTCATCCAGACCGATGCGTCGATCAACCCCGGCAATTCCGGCGGCGCACTGATCAATCTGCGCGGTGAACTCATCGGCATCAACACGGCCATTATCGGCCCGACGGGTGGCAACGTCGGCATCGGCTTTGCTGTGCCCACCAACATGGCGATGCGCGTCATGGATCAGCTCTCACGTTATGGCGAAGTCAAGCGCGGTGGCATTGGCATCGCCGCAGTTGGCGAAGTGAATCAGGAAGTCGCAAAGGAACAAAAGCTGCCCGCGATCGAAGGCGCAGTTATAAACACAGTCATCGCGGGTAGTCCGGCGGATAAGGCTGGGCTTAAAAAGGGTGACGTCGTCTTGCATGCCAATGGACGCGCTGTTCGCACTGGCTATGACTTGCGCAATCAGCAGGGTCTGACGCCTATTGGACAGCCGCTGGAGTTAACCGTCATCCGCAACGGACATCAACGCAATGTTCGCATCACCATCGAGACGCCAGCTCGTGCGCAAGGGTTGAAGCCCGAAAAAATTACCGAGCTACCCGGCACTGAATTGGCCAGTATTCCGAAGGAGTTGAATCGTCGTGGTGTGTACGTTTTGGACGTGAGCCCGGCGGGGGAAGCGCACCAAATTGGCCTGCGCGAGAACGATATTCTGCTGGGCGTCAACGGCGCCTACGTACAGTCGCCGGAGGAAGTACGCCGCGCCATTCGCGAGGCGAATCGTTTCGTGGTGTTTAACCTTTTGCGTGGCGATAACCGCATAGACCTGCGTGCACGGAAAGGTACGTCGCAGGGCACTTAGCGAGCGGTGATTAAGTTGCCCGCCAAGCGAAAAACACCCAGCATTTCTCGATCCCCCCTACTTAGCCCTCGGCCATTTAATCGGGCATCCCAATTTCACGTTACCCGTCTCACGCGCGACACGGGTTGCCCCTAAACTTCACGCGTTGTTCATTCGAAGGAAAAATATGCAATATCGTCGCCTTGGCCATTCAGGCCTCAAAGTCTCTGAACTCTCTTTTGGCTCGTGGGTCACCTATGGCTCTCAGGTTGACACCAAATCCGCCGTCGAATGCATGGCCGCCGCATGGGACGCAGGCGTTAACTTTTTCGACAACGCCGAGGTTTACGCGCGCGGCATGTCAGAAACAATCATGGGCGAAGCGCTGAAGCAGCTCAAGTGGCGACGCTCGCAAGCCATCATCTCGACCAAATTCTTCTGGGGTATCACCGATGGCCCCAACGAAAAGAACACGCTCAATCGCAAATACCTCATGCAGGCCATTGACGGCTCGCTCAAGCGCTTGCAACTCGATTACGTCGATCTGGTGTTTTGCCATCGCGGCGACCCAAACACGCCGATTGAAGAGACCGTGCGCGCGATGAGTGACATGATCACGCAGGGCAAAGCGATGTATTGGGGCACCAGCGAATGGAATGCCGACGACATCCGCGCCGCCTACGAAATAGCAGAGCGTCATCACCTGCACAAGCCCGTGATGGAGCAGCCGCAATACAACCTCTTCGCCCGCGACAAAGTGGAGAAAGAATTCGCCCGACTCTACGGCGACATCGGCCTCGGTCTCACCACCTGGAGCCCGCTCAGTTCGGGTCTACTGACCGGCAAATACAAGGATGGCATTCCGGCTGACAGTCGTGCCGCGCTGAAGGGCTACGAATGGATCGCAGAACGCGTGACCGATGCCGGCAAGATCGCTCAGGTTGAAAAATTGCGCCCGATTGCGGGTGATTTGGGCTGCACCATTTCGCAGCTAGCCCTCGCTTGGTGTCTGAAAAATCCAAACGTATCGACCGTCATCACCGGCGCATCGCGCGTGTCGCAGGTTCAGGAGAACATGAAGGCGCTCGAAGTAGTGCCAAAGCTTACGGTCGAGATCGTGAAAGCGATTGAATCCGCGACGGCCGCTTAGCCAACCGACAGAACTGAAAGCTGGATCGCCGCGAAACGATCACCCCTCTCGCGGCCCATCAAGGCTCATTGCAAGGGCCGTCACATGGCGTTTGCTGCGTGACGCAAATCCGGCTCACCCAGCTGCGAACGCAACCGTTTGGCGCACACTTTCTAGTCGCCGCTCGCTGCGCAAACGTGGCACCGGATCCTGCGCCAGCGGAGAGGAGATTGATGCGCGCGATAGCGCCCCTGCCTTCGCGTGGCTATCCCATCGTTTCAGGTACGCTCAGGCTTCAGAATATGACGTCAGCTTTTTGTTGAAACGCTGGCTACTCAGGGGCTAAACGTCGATTTTTTTATTTATCGACTTCGTGCTTTTTATCCATCTAGCCCCTATTAAATAAGGCTTTCACCCGAAAGCTGATTCTCTTTTACGTAGTCGTTTTGCTCAATCTCACCCCATACCGCACCCTCTTCGCCGACCGCGAACTTCGCGGAATCATTCTCTCTTCTGTCTTACCGCGTATGCCGATAGGCATGAATGCGCTGGGTTTGACTTTGCTCGTGCAGTCGCAGTATCAGTCGTTCGCGCGCGCGGGCATGGTGTCGGCGGCGTACATGCTGGCGCTGGCGATTCAGGCACCCATCATTGGGCGATTTGTCGACCAGAACGGGCCAAAGTCAGTGATGATGCCGTTGGCGTTGTTGCATGCGATGGCGCTGTGTTTGCTGGTTTTTTCCGTCGTCAGTCAGGCGGCGCTGCCGCTGCTATTGGGCTCTGCGTTTCTGGCCGGCGCCGTGTTTCCGCCGGTGTCGATGACGATTCGCGCGATGTACCGAAAATCCGCGATGCCTGACTCGCAAAAGCAGTCTGCGTTCGCGGTTGAATCGGTGATCATGGAATGTTCGTTCATCCTTGGGCCGTTCCTGGTGAGCCTTGCGGTGGTCGCCGGAACGCCCGCGTTTGCGGTCGTGGGTTCGGCCGCATGCGTGGCGCTGGGCGTGTGGCATTTCTCGCGCTCCGGCGCGCTCACGCGATGGGGCGCAGTGGAGCGTGGCGTTGAGCGACACCTGCTCGGACCGCTCAAGGTGTCTGCGGTTCGCCACGCGCTGGTGCTCTCGTTTTTCTTTGCGATCGGCATTGGCTTAAACGAGATATCGCTACCTGCGTTTGCCACAGAAAACGGTGCACCGAGCAACGTGGGCTGGTTTTATGCGGCGTTGAGTTTTCCGTCGGCACTCACCGGTTTTGCTTACGGAACACGGCACTTTTCCTGGCCGCTCAACCGGCAGATTTTGGCCACCGGATTGTGGATCGCGGTGGGCTCTGTGTTGATGGCTTTGGCGATTGGGCCGTGGACATTTGCGCTGGCGTGCGCGTTCATGGGACTCGCGATTGGGCCGATGCTTACCGCGCTGTCGTTGCAGCTCGGCAAACTTTCGCCCGCTGAATATTCCACCGAGGCCTTCACCTGGAGCATGACGTTGTTCATGATTGGCTTGGGCTCAGGACTGTGGGCGGGCGGCGTGTTGATCGAGCGATATGGTGCGGCCAGTTCGCTGTTTGCCTGCGCGCTTTTGACGTTTATTGCGGCCGTGTGTTGTTTGGCGGTGCCCGAAGTGACCAATGAAACTGATCCGCTTTAACCGTCGCCGTTTAAAAATTAATGACCACACCCCAACAACACCACCGCGCCATCCTGCTCATGATCGGTGCCACATTTTTGTGGAGCATCGCGGGCGTTTTCACGCGCCATCTCGATAGCGCCAAGAGCTTTGAAGTCACATTCTGGCGCAGCTTTTTTTGTGCAGTAACGCTAATCGTTTGGTTCGTCTACGTGCGCGGCTTCGCGGGCACTGTGGCGTATGTGCGTGCGAGCGGCAAGGGCGGCGCGATCTCGGGGCTGATGTGGGCTGTGATGTTCACCTGTTTCATGATTGCGCTCACGTTAACGACGACCGCCAACACATTGATCGTCAATTCGCTCTCGCCTCTTTTCGCCACGATCCTCGCCTGGGCCGTGCTGAAATCACCCATTGCAATGCGCACCTGGCTCGCCATCGGCGCCGCACTCGTCGGCATGCTCATTATGTTTGCCGATCAGGCGCAGGGTGGCCAGACCGCGTTGCTCGGCATGTTGATCGCGTTTGGCGTGCCGGTGGCGTCGGGCATCAACATCGTGACGCTCAAAAAGACTGGCGCGCACGTTGATCTCGCGCCAGCCGTGTTGATCGGTGGATTGATCTCCTGCGCGGTGACATTGCCGCTTTCGTTGCCGTTTGCGGCGAGCGGCAAGGATGTTTTTTTACTCGCGATTCTTGGGATATTTCAATTAGGTATCCCATGCGTGATGATGGTGCGTGCGAGCGCGCATTTATCTGCGCCAGAGGTCGCATTGCTCGGGTTGCTCGAAGTGTTGATGGGCCCGCTGTGGTCATGGCTCGGTGCGGGCGAAGTGCCGGCTGGGTCGACGCTCATAGGTGGCGCGATTGTGCTGGCGGCGCTGGTGGCCAATGAGCTGGTGCCCAAGCCTGTGCGCGCACCGTCTGCATCAGGGCAAGAAAAAACTGGAGGCATGGCATGAAGCTGTATGGATCAAGAAACTCTCGCTCGCTACGATGCGTCTGGGCGCTCGAAGAGGCCGGTGCCAAATATGAATATCAACGCATTGCCATGATGAAAGGCGAAGGCCAATCGCCCGCGTTCAAAGCGATCAATCCCGCAGGCAAGATTCCCGTGCTGCAAGATGGCGCGATGACGCTAACCGAATCGATGGCGATTGTTCAGTACATCGCAGATAAATTTCCGCAATCGCAATTGCTCACCGAAGACCGTGCCACGCGCGCTGAGATTTATCGCTGGGTCTTTTATGCCGTCACAGAAGTTGAGCCTCATTTGTGGGCCATCGCACAGCATCGCTTTGCGTTGCCAGCAGATAAGCGTGTCGCAGCGCTAGAGCCAACGACGGCATGGCAATTGGCACGTAGTCTGCGACCGATTGAAAAAGCGCTGTCAGCGCAGCCATTCATTGCCGGTGCGGATTTTTCGATGGCGGATATTGTCGTTTTTCACTGTCTGGTTTGGGCGCTTTCGGCCAAACTTGATGGCGTGGGCACCGCAAGCCTCGCGTACATCGAACGGCTGAAAATGCGGCCCGCATATCAGCGAGCAGTGGAGCGAGAACGTATGGAAGCCGAGAAGCATGAAGCGGCTAGCGTCACACAATGAACTTGAACAATCGTTCAAATTTATTGTTAGTTAGAAACGCCGTTTTGTCCATGACAATCTCATGAGATAATTTTGCAATTGGGCTCTGAGTTTCGAGCCCTTCCATAATCAGGAGTGCATCCATGAATTCGTCCCGTCGAGTCTTCTTCATTCGTTCTGTCGCAGCTGGTGCCGCCATCGCTGGCAGCCCATTGCTTTTCGCGCAAGCCAAGCCAGCTATGGTTGAAGAAAAAGACGCCACCGCCGTCGCTCTTGGCTACGTCTCCGACAGCGCCAAAGCTGATCAGAAGAAGTTTCCGAAGCACGATAAAGCCCAACACTGCGGCAACTGCGCGATTTTCCAGGGCAAAGCAACCGACGCCGCTGGCGGATGCCCGCTGTTCGCAGGCAAGCAAGTCGCAGGCAAAGGCTGGTGCAGCGCTTGGGCCAAGAAAGCCGCGTAATCTCTTAGGAGAGACACCTTCAACGCACGATTTGCTCGCAAATTATGCGTAGTAAAAAGGCCACCTTTTCGGTGGCTTTTTTGAGTCCGTTAAAGTTAATGCGAAACATTCGCATTGCGTATACAATTTTCATCAGTAATTAACGGCAAGCCAAATCACCGTGTCTTCGCAGCGCTGTAATCGGCGCGTGGATCACAGTCATAGCCAGTCAGTTGTTCAACCAACCCGCTCTTATTGAGCTGGCAATGACTGGAGAATTTCGCTTGATACACATTTCGCAGCGCATCGGCGCTAGACCCTCGCGCCCTGCGCGACCACAAGCCGTCGACGACTCAGGCGCACCAGGTCACGGGGTAGCTTTATTGCCGGTTGCCGCGCTGATGTTTGCGGTTTCAATGAACGCTTGGGCACAAACTGTGCCGACTACGACCGCCGCTGCCGCCGTCCCCGCCGTCGAATCAAAGGATGGCAAGACGCTTAAGGCCGTTACGGTTAAAGAAAAAGCTGAAGTCGCCGAAGGGAAAGACACGCTTCGCGCCACGACGACCACCATCGGCAAAGGTAATCAGGATCTGCGTGACGTACCGCAATCGGTCACCATCATCACCGAAAAATTGATCGCTGATCGCAATATCGACACGCTGAAAGAAGCGTTGCACAGCGCCGCGGGCGTCACGTTCCTGGCAGCCGAAGGCGGCGAAGAAGACATTCGTTTGCGCGGCTTTTCGCTCGCTGCCACGGGAGACATATTTGTTGACGGTATTCGCGATCCTGCCTTCTACGACCGTGACACGTTCAACAATGATCGCATTGAACTGCTGCGCGGCTCTGCATCGATGCTGTTCGGACGCGGCTCGACCGGCGGTGTCGTCAATCAGGTCAACAAAGTGCCGCGCCTTGTCGATGAAAAAAGTGTCTCGCTGACCATAGGCAACCACAGGTACGGACGCGTCGTCGGCGACATCAATGCCAGGACCGGCGAGTCGTCAGCATTTCGCATCACCATGATGGGCACGCAAGCCGACAACAACGGCAGCGGAAGCAGCATTCGCAAAACCGGCGTTGCAGCGGCGTTTCGATGGGGCATTGGTGAACGTGACGAGTTCCTTGTCGGCGCCTATGCCATCGACAACGAGAACGGCATGAACTACGGCATTCCGTGGGTGAAAGTGCGCGCCGCCGGGGCCGTCGCCACACCCGCCGAAATCGCGCAAACAGGCCTCCTTAACGTGGACCCAAGTCGCTATTACGGCGCGAACAGCGACTACAACCACGGCTCGGCCGACTACGTGACGTTCAGCCACACCCATCGCTTCGACAGCGATACCGGGTTGAAAACTGTCGTCCGACCCGGTCACTACAACCGCGATCAGCGCGCCAGCACGATTCGCTTTGCTGGCAGCACGGGGACGCCTGCCAATCCGGCAGCAATTTTCTCTGACAACATCACCGACGACACCGTGCTCAACCGCGGCACCAACAACAAAATCCAGCAGATGGACACGTTGTATGCCCAGAGCGATTTGAGCACCAGGTTTGCCGCGTTTGGCATGAAAAACTCAGTGCTGGCAGGCGTGGATTTCGCGAACGAGCGCTTAAAAAATTACAACGCAACTACGCCCGCTGGCTCGGCCGCTGCGCTGACCAAACCGCGCACGCGTGTCGGCACGCCAGACGACGATACTGGCGTCGATGAATCGTTGCGCGTGCTGTCGGTGGGACGGTCGTTCAAGGCTGAAGCATTCGGCATCTACGCACAGGACTTGATCGAAGTCGCTCCTGCATGGAAAATTTTGCTCGGACTGCGCCATGACAACTTTAAGGGCACCTACTGTCAAGCACCAGCGATCGTCCGTGAGCGCAGTGATTCGCTGTGGAGCAAGCGCTTTGGTGTCCTGTTTCAGCCATCGGCAACGCAGAGCTATCACTTCTCGTACGGCACATCGTTCAACACCTCGGGCGATACGTACCAGTACGACAATCAAACCGTCAACACGCCCCCCGAAGGCAGCATCAACTACGAACTCGGCGGCAAAATCGATTCGGCAAACAAGCAAGTCACTACCCGCTTTGCGTTCTTCTACTCGGTCAAAAACAACGAACGCAATCGCGACCCGGATTCGGCGGCCGTGGCAGCCCTGCTCTCCGGCAAACGACACAGCGCTGGCTTCGAACTAGACATGACCGGACGCATCACGCAAAACTGGGAAATTTTCGGCTCGTACGCATACACCCCGATTGCCAAGATCGACATTGGTGCGCCAGGTTCCGTGGCGGGTGTCGCCGAAGGCGCCGGAACGCGCTCATCGTTGACGCCCAAGCACAGTGGCACGGTGTGGACTACGTATCAGATCACGCCGCAGTTTCGTGTGGGCGGTGGTCTGAATTTCCGCAGCGAACAAACGCCGAATCGCAATCCAGGTTGGGCCGCGCCTAGCTTTATCACGGCTGACCTGCTGGCAGAGTACGCCTACAGCGACGACTACAAATTCAAGTTAAACGTCAGCAACATCACTAACAAACTTTACGCAGATGCGCTCTATACCGGTCACTATATCCCGGGCGCCGGACGCATTTTTCAACTGAACTTTACTGCAAACTTTTAGGTCGTTGGGTGGGCAGCCTCTGCCCACCATTCGGACCACTCGCATCCGCGTGGGCACGGGGTGCCCACCCTACCTTCTCGAAAGTACAGACAAAGCAAAGCCAGCCCATGCTTCTAACACTCGCTGACGTACTCAATGCCGATGAGCTGGCGCACGCACGTGCGCTGCTCGCCGATGTCGACTGGAAAGCCGGCCGCGACAGCG